>CAZOQY010000359.1:0-3106 GCA_964581835.1 uncultured Streptomycetaceae bacterium
TGCGCGAGGCGTTCGGGCTCGACCTCGACCGCGCGCGCGAAACCTGCGTCTTCGTCGGCGACTCGCCCAACGATGCGCCGATGTTCGGCTATTTCCCGCATGCCGTCGGCGTCGCCAACGTGCGCGAATTCGCCGGCCGCCTCGCTCACGAGCCGCGCTACGTGACGACGGCCGCCGCCGGCGCCGGCTTCTGCGAGCTCGTCGATTTCCTCCTCGCCGCGCGCTAGCGTCAGGCTCTCACCGCGGAGGACGCGGAGGACGCAGGGGAACCCAAATACACACTCTCATTGATACAATTTCTCGATTCAGGCCGATTGCCGTTCGGCACTTTGTGTGGTTTGATTGAAGTTGCAGTCCCTCCGCGTCCTCTGCGTCCCCTGCGGTTAGAGGTTCACGAAAATGATTGATCTTCGCAGCGACACCCTCACCCGGCCCACCGAGGCCATGCTCGAGTCCATGCGCGAAGCGAGCTTCGGCGACGACTCGCGCGACGGCGACGAGACGGTGCGGAAACTGGAAGCGATGGCCGCCGAACGCACCGGCAAGGAAGCCGGCGCCTTCATGCCGAGCGGCACCATGACCAACCTGGTGGCGATGCTGACCCACGCGCAGCGCGGCGGGGAGGTGCTGCTCGAGGACGGCTCGCACACGTTGAACGCCGAGCTGGGCGGCATCGCCGGCATCGCGGGACTGTTCTACCGCGGCATACCAGGGAAACGCGGCGCCATGAACCTGGAAGCCCTGCGCGAAACGATGCGGCCCGCCACCCGCCAGAACATGGGCACCGCGCTGGTGTGGTTGGAGAACACGCACAACCGCGCCGGGGGCGCCGTTCTGCCGCTCGCCCATATGCAGGCGGTCCACGCGCTGGCGAAAGAAAACGGCGTCCCGGTGCACCTCGACGGCGCGCGCCTGTTCAACGCAGCAATATCGCTCGGCGTGCCGCCGAGCGATATTGCTGAATATTCAGATTCGGTTTGTTTCTGCGTCTCCAAGGGACTGTCTGCGCCGGTCGGATCCATACTTTGCGGCAGCTCAGCGTTTATCGAACGGGCGCGCGCCTTCCGTCGCATGGTCGGGGGCAACATGCGCCAGGCGGGCCCGCTCGCCGCCGCCGGCATCGTCGCACTGGAGACGATGGTGGAGCGCCTGCCGGAAGACCACCGGACCGCGAAGCGGCTCGCGGAGGGCCTGCACCGCATCGACTCGAGCCTGTGCGACCCGAACGACGTCGAAACCAACCTGGTGCGGGTGGACGTGAGGAAAAGCGGCAAGCGTGCCGTGGTGTGGTCAGCCGATTTGAAAACGAAAGGGGTGGGGGTCGCGCCGGCGGACGCCTGGACGCTGCGCTTCGTCACCCACCGCCACATCTCTGCCGCGGATGCCGACGCCGCTATCGGCGCTTTCGCGGAACTGTGGGGCAGGCGATGACCGGCCCCCGCGCCACTACTTGAGCGCCTCGGCAACGATGTCGGCGACCAGCTTGTCTACCGCTGCGAGCGGCTTGGCCGAGGCGCCCGTCGCGCCGGTCGCCTGGCGCCGATAGGCGACGTACACGCGGCCCGGCTCTTTCGGCAACGTGTAGACCGCGATGCCGTACGGACAATAGACGATGTTGCGCGGATCGGCCTCCATCGTTTCGCGCGAAACTTTCGCGCTGCAGAACTCGAGCAACTCCGCATCTCCGTAGACCGGCCGCGCGGCCCCGATATCCTTGCCGGTGCGATCGAGCATGGCGCCGATGCGCGCGGTGTAATTCAGAACAAGGCCGCGGTTCTCGATGGCATGAAGCACCCGCTCCTTCACTTCCGTGAACTGGCCCTTGGTTGAATGGGCGACGACGTCGGCGGCAAGGGCGGTGTTGCCCAGTGCCGCCACGGCGATGGCGAGGATCAGTATCCAGCGTGATTTCATGGCCCCTCCCGCAACAGGCGCCCGGGCACCGATCGCCCGTCGCATGACGCATTCTACGAAAGCAGACTACGACGGGGATTGCGCTAGATCAAGCTGGCGGCAAAGATCGAGTTAACCGCGCATTGAACGGCGGACCTGCCCGTCCGTTCGAATGTGCGGAGTTAAACCGGAGCTTCGCTTCCGGTTCAACGTCAGTTCGAATGCGCGGAAGCGAACCGGCGCCTCAGGGTACGGGAGCCGCGGCTCCCGTGCTTTTTGGCGTCCGGATTCGCTAGGTCTTCGCCGGCATCGGGAACGGCCAAGCCCCGGGGATGATGACCGGGCGGGACGCCGGGGCAACCGCCGGGCGTGCCGCCGACGGCCTGCGCTTCACCGCCTTGCGCCTGGCAGCGGGTTTGCGCCGGGCAACCGCCTTCTTCTTCCTGCCCGCCGCCTTCTTTTTCCCGGCTCGCTTTCTTGTCTTCGCCATTCGATCCTCCAGTCGGTTGCCCGCGGGGAGTCAGGGGCGCCTAGTGCCGGACCGCGTGGGTCTTGATCGCCAGGTCACGGTACAACACTTCGGGCTCGAGCCGTATGCCGCCGGTCCACGTTACCGCGTTCGACACCGGGTCGATTCCCACCTGGCTGAAGATGTCCTCGTCGGAGAGCGCCAGATACGAATTCGTGGTCACCAGGTCGCCGAGGTAGACCACTCCTTCCAGTCCGTCGTCGAACTTGAGCCAGAGGGTGTAGTTGCCTTCGGCGCGGCACTCGATGACGGTGTGCAGGTACTGTCTGCGTCTGCGGTAACGCCGGTTCAGCAGGCTGGAACCCAAGATGTCGGCCTCCCTGTTGGTTGATGAGCGGTCCCGTTACTTGCGTCGATATTCCCGCTTGCGTCAATCCCAGGACAGCGCGCCGCCGGTCTGGTACTCGGTGACGCGGGTCTCGAAAAAGTTCTTCTCCTTCTTGAGGTCGATCATCTCCGCCATCCACGGGAACGGGTTGGTCGCGCCCTCGAACGGCTGGTCGAGCCCGATCTGCTGGCAGCGGCGGTTGGCGATGTAGCGCAGGTATTCCTTGAACATCGCGGCGTTCAGCCCCAGCACCCCGCGCGGCATGGTGTCCTCGGCGTAGCGGTACTCGAGATCGACCGCCTTCAGCATCAGCGCGCGGATTTCCTCGCGGAACTCCGGCGTCCACAGTTGCGGGT
>CAZOQY010000360.1:0-3106 GCA_964581835.1 uncultured Streptomycetaceae bacterium
TGAAGACGCCGACGCTGGTGGTGTGCGGCACGGACGACCCGAGCGCGGCGCCGGGTGAAAGCCGCCATATCGCGAGCCTGTTTCCCAACGGCGCCTACGACGACTTCAAGGGCGCGAAGCACCTGCCCAACGTCGAGCAGGCCGATGCGTTCAACCGCGTGCTGCTCGGCTGGGTCGCCCGGCACGCCTAGCGCGGCCGGCGAATACGATTTTTCAGGAGGTGTCGAGAATGAGAAATTACATTGCAATCCTGTGCGCAACGGCGGCAATCGCCATTGCCCCGCCCGTCTTTTTCCCGCTCATGGCCCGGGCCCAGGCGCCCGCGCCCCAGGTTACGAAGTCGCCGATCGAGAACCCTCAGCGCGTGCTGTTCGTCGGCAGCAGCATCATGTATTACGCCGGCGCGCTGCAGACGCACACGCACCGCATGGCGGCCGCCGACAAGCCGCCGCTCAACCTGCGGCCGGGCTTCACCTCGGTGCACATCACCACCGGCGCGCTGCACCACTACCCGCTCGAGCATTACCTGAAGCCGGCGAGTCTCGACAGGAAAGAGCCGTTCCAGGTGGTCGTGCTGGGCGGCAACTTCCGCGACGGCATGACGGAAGCCGGCCGCGCGAAATACCGGGCGACGGTGATCGAGTTCGACACGCTCATCAAGAAGCACGGCGGGCAGACCGCCGTGTACTGGCTGCCCCCGCACGGGCAGCCCGGCGGCAAGATGTCCCCGGAGGAACTCAACCGCCGGCTCGGCGAAATGGCGGTCTCGGTCGCCAACGAGATCGGCGCCATCGTCATCCCGGTGGGACTGGTGTTCCAGGAAGCCTACCGGCAGCGGCCGGGCATCAAGCTGCAGATGGGCTACGACGATTACCATCCGACCATCGCGGGTCAGTACCTCGCCTCCAGCACCGTGTACGCCACCCTCTACGGGCGGTCGCCGGTCGGCAATCCCTACGACTACTTCGGCGCGATCGACGCGGACACGAAGGCCTTCATCCAGAAGGTCGCGGACGAGACCGTGAAGAAGTTTTTCGGCCGTTAACGCCGGCGTTGGTTCCCGCCGCGCGCGGCCTGGACAGGGCGGCGCGCGCGCTCGGCGCTCAACTGCCGAAAAACGCGACGAGTTCGTTGTAGACGTCGTCCGGCACCTGCTCCGCCGGATAATGGCCACACTTGAGCGGCTGGATGCGCACGATGTTGGAGCAGTACTGCGGCCAGGCCTTGCGCGGGTCGTAATACTTCTCGGTGTGGGACAGCTCGCCCCAGAACACCGCCACCGGGCAGGCAATCTTGCGCCCGGCCTCGAAATCGGCGGTATCCATGTCCATGTCCACGCTGACGGCGGCGCGGTAGTCCTCGCACACGGCATGGATGTTCTCCGGCGTGCACACGCGCGCATATTCGGCCAGCGTCTCTTTCGAGAAGCCGCCCTTGCCGATGCCGAGGTCGGTCAACTTCTTCAGGATGTAGAAGTCCTCCTTGCCCGAGATCAGCGTCTCCGGGATCGGGTACTTCTGCGCCATGAAAAACCAGTGCGAGGAATTGAGCGCCCACTGGTAGGTCGCGTTCTTCAGCATGTGGTGCGTGGGCAGAATGTCGAAGCTCGCGAACTTCCGCACCTTGTCCGGGTGGTCGAGCGCCATGCGGTACGCCGTGCGCGCGCCGCGGTCGTGGCCCGCGACCATGAACTGCTTGTGATCGAGATGCGCCATCACGTCCACCTGGTCCTGCGCCATGCGCCGGAAGCTGTAGTTGGTGTGGTCGGGCAGGCCCTTCGGCTTGCCGCTGTCGCCGTAGCCGCGCAGATCGGTCGCCACCACCGTGAATTTCTCGGCGAGCCGCGGCGCGACCAGATGCCAGTGCACGTGCGTGAGCGGGTTGCCGTGCAGCAGCAGCACCGCCGGCCCTTTGCCGCCGATGCGGCCGACGATCCTGCAGTCCGGATCGCTCGTCTGGATTTCGAAACGCTTGAAACCTTCGTACATGTTGGACTCCGTGAGTGGGCTCCGTGAGTGGAGCCCGTGAATGCGCCAACCCCGATGTTACAATCGCGACCTCCCGATCACAACGATTACCGCATGAAAATCCTCGTCCTTCCCGGCGACGGCATCGGCCCCGAGATCACGGACGCGACGCTCGCCGTGCTCGACCGCGCCAACGCGAAATACAGGCTCGGCCTCGAGTGGCAGATGATGGACATGGGCATGAAGACGCTCAAGTCCCAGGGCTCGACGCTGCCCGACGCGGTCATGGACGCCGCACGCAAGGCGCCCGGCATCATCCTGGGGCCGGTGGATCACCTGCAGTATCCCTCGCGGGAAAAAGGCGGCATCAATCCATCCGGCGAATTCCGCGTCAAGCTCGACCTCTTCGCCAACATCCGCCCCGCCAAGTCGCGCATGGGCGTGGGCCTCACCGGCAAGCCGGTGGACCTCGTCATCTTCCGCGAATGCACCGAGGGCTTCTACGCCGACCGCAACATGTTCAGCGGGCGCGGCGAGTTCATGCCGACCGAGGACATGGCGCTCGCGGTGCGCAAGGTGACCGCGCGCCAGTGCCGCCGCATCTCGGAAGTGGCGTTCGCATGGGCCCGCAAGCGCCGCAAGAAGGTCACCGCGGTGCACAAGGCCAACGTGCTGCACCTCTCCGACGGCCTGTTCCTGCGCGAGGTGCGCAAGGTGGCGGCGCAGTATCCGGACGTCGAACTCGACGAGAAGATCGTGGACGCGATGGCGGCGCTGCTGGTGCGCGACCCCTCGAAGTTCGACTGCATCGTCACCGGCAACATGTTCGGCGACATCCTCTCCGACGAGGCTTCGGAAATCTCCGGCGGCCTGGGACTCGCCGGCTCGACCATGGCGGGCGACGACGCCTGTTGCGCCCAGGCCCAGCACGGTTCCGCGCCCGACATCGCCGGCCAGGACAAGGCCAATCCCGTTTCCCTGCTGCTGTCCGCCGCCATGCTGTTCGAGTGGCTCGCCATACGGCACAAGCGCCCCGAGTTCGACCAGGCGGCGAAGGCCATCGAGACTGCCATCGACGCCTCCCTGCAAAAGCCGGAGACGCGCACGCCGGATCTCGGCGGAAAGCTCGGCACGAAGGC
>CAZOQY010000361.1:0-3097 GCA_964581835.1 uncultured Streptomycetaceae bacterium
TCTGCAGCCAGCCGTCGCCCCACACCCAGTGCGCGACCGGGCAATAGACGAGCAGCAGCCACAGCAGGCTGAACAGCAGCATGCCGGAGAACCGGACCCGCTCCGCGTAGGCGCCGATGACCAGCGCCGGCGTGATGATCGCGAAGGTCATCTGGTACATGGCGAACACGGTCTCCGGGATGCTGCCCTTGACGGTCTTCACGTCGATGCCGGCGAGCAGCACCTTGTCGAAGCCGCCGTACCAGGCGTTCAGCGCGCCCGCGTCGCCGAACGCGAGGCTGTAACCGACCACGACCCAGGCCAGCGTCACCACGCAGGTGATGGCAAAGCACTGCATCAGGACCGACAGCACGTTCTTGGCGCGGGTCAGCCCGGCGTAGAACAGGGCAAGCCCGGGCAGCGTCATGAACAGGACCAGCAGCGAGGAGGTCAGCATCCACGCAGTGTTGGCGCCGTCCAGCTTGGGCGGCTCGGCCGCCATCGCGGCCGGCGCCAGCAGCAGCGCCGCTGCCGATACAGCGACCGCAAGCGAACGGCTGGATTCTCGTGTTTTCATGGGGCTCCTCCCTTTTGATTTAACCCGGTCGATCAAGCAAAATCCATTCCTTATGACTATGTCATTGATATGAATTGATTACCGTTTTAAAGATACGCTTATTTGCACTTATATCGTGCACAATGCCGTTTTGACGCACTATTTATGTGCCATTCTGGACACTTGCAACCGCATCGCGCAGCAAACTGAGACGGGACGAGAAGTTATTTCCGTAAGCCATTGATAGATTGGGGTCTACGGGTTATAGTCGCAGCCAATTCAGGGAGTTGACGCGATGTCCACCGTAAATGCCGCCCAACCCCAGACCAACCGCCGCCTGCAATTGCCGGACGTGCTGGCGGACATGGTGGCGGACGGGCTCGTGCCGAAGGTCGTCGCCGACGAGCTCGCCAAGAACCGGCGTTTCGCCCGCACCGAAGTGCACCCGCTGGTGGTCATTGCCGACCAGAAGTGGAAAGACCCGCGCCAGCCCCGGAAAGTCCTGCACCTCGAAGCGCTCACCCAGTGGCTGGCGGAAAAGGTGGGGCTGCCCTATTTCCACATCGATCCGTTCAAGATCGATTTCGCCGCGGTCACCAAGACGATGTCGAGCGCCTACGCCGAGCGCTTCCACATCCTGCCGGTCGCCATCAACACGCGCGAGGTGACGATCGCCACCAGCGAGCCGTTCGTGCGCGACTGGGAAGAGCAGCTGAAGCAGGTGCTGCGGCTCGAGATCAAGCGCGTCCTCGCCAACCCGGTCGAGCTGCAGGGCTACCTGGTCGAGTTCTACAACCTGGCGCAGTCGGTAAAGGGCGCGAGCGCGAAGGACAAGGGCGCGGTCAGCGACATCGCCAACTTCGAGCAGCTGGTGCAGCTCGGCCGCAGCGGCAAGCTCGACGCCAACGACCAGCACATCGTCCACATCTGCGACTGGCTGTTCAACTACGCGTTCGAGGAGCGGGCGAGCGACATCCACCTCGAGCCGCGCCGCGAAGTCTCCAACGTGCGCTTCCGCATCGACGGTGTGCTGCACCAGGTCTACCAGATCCCGACGCCGGTGATGGGCGCGATGACCAGCCGCATCAAGGTGCTGGGGCGCATGGACGTGGTGGAAAAACGCCGCCCGCAGGACGGGCGCCTGAAGACCGTGACGCCGGACAACCAGGAAGTGGAGTTGCGGCTCTCCACCATGCCGACCGCGTTCGGCGAGAAGCTGGTGATGCGGATCTTCAACCCCGAAAACCTGGTAAAGGACTACAAGGAACTGGGGTTCCCGGAAGAAGACGAGCGCAAGTGGATCCAGATGTCGAACCAGCCGCACGGCATCATCCTGGTCACCGGCCCCACCGGCTCGGGCAAGACCACCACGCTTTACTCGACGCTGAAGCAGCTCGCCTCGCCGGAGGTGAACGTGTGCACGGTGGAGGACCCGATCGAAATGATCGAGCCTTCCTTCAACCAGATGCAGGTGCAGGCTTCGCTCGGCGTGGATTTCGCGAGCGGCATCCGCACGCTGATGCGTCAGGACCCCGACATCATCATGGTGGGCGAGATTCGCGACCTCGAGACCGCCGAGATGGCGATCCAGGCGGCTCTGACCGGCCACCTCGTGCTCTCGACCCTGCACACCAACGACTCGCCGTCGGCCATCACCCGCCTGCTCGACCTCAAGGTCCCTTCCTACCTGCTGCAGTCCACCATCCTCGGCGTCATGGCGCAGCGGCTGCTGCGCACCCTGTGCCCGCATTGCAAGGAGCAACGCGATCTCGAGGACTCGGCGTGGGAGCACCTGGTGTCGCCGTGGAAGGCACCCAAGCCCAAGGGCACCACCTACGTCGCCAAAGGCTGTCTTGAGTGCCGCATGACGGGCTACATGGGGCGGGTCGGCGTCTACGAAACGATGGTGATGAGCAACGAACTGAAGCGGCTCGTCACGGAGGAAACCGATCTGGTCGCGCTGCAGGAAAAGGCCTACAAGGAAGGCATGAAGCCGCTGCGCATCAGCGGCGCGCTGAAGGTCGCCGCCGGGCTCACCACCGTGGACGAAGTGCTCCAGACCGTGCCGCCGCCGACCGGGGACCGCCGCCAGCAGCCCCGCTAGCCGCATGGCCCAGGCTCCTTACGTTCCGCGGGCGCAGGAAAACCGCAACAAGGCCGTCGTCGAGCGCTACTTCCGCGAAGTGCTCGACCGGAAAAAGATCGATCTCATGCCCGATCTCATCGCCCGGGACGCCGTCCTGCACCGCCCGGGCTTCGACGTGAACGGGCTCGACGCCGCCATGCAGCGCCTGCGCGCCGTCGTCCAGGACTACACGGCTTTCTCCACCGAGATCTCGGGCCTGATGGCCGAAGGCGACATGGTTTGCGTGCGCGTCCTGCATCGCACGCGCACCCGTCCCGGCTACGTCTTCCGCAGCCGGGCGGGCGAAGTCAGCACGGCCGGCGAGCAGGACCTCATCTGGGAGGCGATCGTGCAGTTCCGCCTCAAGGACGGCAAGATCGCCGAGGAATGGGTGATGCGCGACGAGCTCGGCATGCTCGTGCAGCTGGGGAGAATAG
>CAZOQY010000362.1:0-3091 GCA_964581835.1 uncultured Streptomycetaceae bacterium
CGGCTGCGGCTACCAGGCCGCGGTGCTGGCCGAGCTGGCCGGAACCGTTTACACGGTGGAGATCGTCGAGCCGCTGGCGCGTGAAGCGCGCGAACGGCTGAAGGGGTATCGCAACGTGATCACGAGGACCGGCGACGGCTACCACGGCTGGCCGGAGCACGCGCCGTTCGATTCCATCATGGTCACCGCGGCCCCGCGCGAGGTGCCGCAACCCCTGATCGACCAGTTGAAGCCGGGCGGGCGCCTGGTCGTGCCGGTTGGCGCGCAGGCGGGCGGGCAGTCGCTGCTGGTGATCGACAAGCAGCGGGACGGCAGGATCGTCCGCCGCAACGTGCTGGCCGTGCGCTTCGTTCCCCTGACCGATCCGTCGGGCAGGCAACAATGAAAAGAGAACGGCGGCCTCGGCCGCCGTTGTTTTTTCTGGCTGCAATGCCTACCAGCGGTAACGGACGCCCAGGCGCAGGCCGAGCGTGCGCAGCGGTGTTGCCGCGTCCTGCGACAGCACGTCGTAGCTCAGGGCCCAGCTCGGCGTGACCCAGTGCTGGCCCGTGAACGTGAACTGGCGAGAGCCTGAGTTCACGGGATCCTGGATCGGGCTGTAGGTTTCCACCTCGCGTCCCAGCGCCAGGCCGACACTGCCGGCGGCGCTGTACTGGTAGCTCATCTGCAACTGGTAGCTGGGCACGAAGCCCGCGCCGGCGTGGTGGGCGGGGGCAAGCGTGTAGCCGTTGATCGCGGCCGTATCGGCGGTTGCGCCGTAGCGCAGGGCGGCGTCCGTGTCCTGCACCCGGTACTTGAGGCCCACGCTGAGGGAACGCCCCTCGCTGAACGAGGTGTGCAACTGGCCGGTCAGCGCGTAACGCCTCGGCGTCAGCAGCGATTCCTGGGCGTATCCCGCTTCGAGCGAAGAGCCCCAGCCGCCCCGCGGAGAATAGACGATGCCGCCGTACGATTCGGCCGCGCGCAGTCCGAGCCGCGATGTTTCGCGAGCGCCGGAGTAGAGCGAATAGTCGGACGAGCGGCTGGTTTGCCAGACCTGCGTTGCCTCGCCGCCGAAAGCCAGGTCGGCGGGAAGCGTTGCGGCGCCGGACTGCAATCCGAGGCCCGCGATGTGCTGGCGTTCCGCGACCCGCTCGGCTGGAGCGATGCCGGGGGCGATCGCGAGCAGGGCGAGCAATGAAAGTCGTGTGTAGGCGTGGCGCATGGAATTCAGCGTTGAGTGTAAACCCGGTGCGACTGCCGGCCTGCCTCCAGTCTAGCAACCCGGCGATTCCGGGCGCAACACTGTGGTTCCGGCGCAACAACTGGCCCACCGTTTGCACCACGGCTAGGCATGGCAGGCTGCCGGCGCACCAATAACTGGCGCTTCCTTGAAATGTAATTTTCAACCCATTGAATGAAATGAATAAATAAGTGGCACACGGGTTGCTAGTACGTGGTCAGGCGACTATCGGCGGTTTTTCAGCCGAATCATCCAGAGAGGGCCAGATGAGCCTGACGCAGTCGATCAAATTGCTGTCCGGCGAAGCGGCGGGGGAGCGCGAATTGAGCGAGCGCGAGGCCTGCGCGCTCATGTCGGCGATGCTCGACGGCGGCATGGGCGACCTCGAGCTCGGTGCATTGCTTGCGCTGCTCGAGCACAAGCCCGTCACGCTGGCCGAACTGCTTGGCTACAGCGCCGCGCTGGCGCCGCGCTGCAGCCGCCTGAAAGCGCCGGCCGGCAGCGCACGCCCGGTCGTGTTTTCCTGCTATCACGGCGTGCGCGGGCAGCCGCACCTGCTGCCGCTCGTCGCGCTCACGCTTCAGCGGCTCGGCGTGCCCGTGCTCGTGCACGGCGCGCTCGACGGTGCCGGCGGGGTCGCGGCAGCCTACGTTTTTCGCGAGCTGGGGATCTATCCCAGCGCCAGCCTGTCCCAGGCGCAGGCACGGCTGGACGAGCACAAGCTCGCCTTCGTCCCGACCGCGGTCCTGATGCCGGGGCTCTCGGAACTGCTGGCGCTGAAAGGGCGGCTGGGATTCGGCGGTTTCATCCAGGCGCTGGCGCGGCTGCTGGTGCCGTTCGACACCGAGGCGCTGCAGGTGGTCGGAACCAATTCGCTGATGGGGCACGAGCTGTTGCGCGACTACCTCGCGGTCAGCGGATCGAGGGCGCTGCTGCTCGAAGGCGTCGAGGGCGAGGCGTTCGCCGACCCCCGCCGCCGGCCGTCGCTCGAGTACGTGGCCGCGGATGAATGCCGCGTGCTGTTCGATGCGGAGGCCGCCACGCTCAAACATTTCACGACCCTGCCGGCGGCCATCGACGCGCCGACGGTCTCGGCCTGGATCCGCCGCGCGATGACGGGCGAAGTGCCGCTGCCGCTGCCGCTCGTCAACCAGATCGCCTGCTGTCTTTACGGTGCGGGTTATACCGACGACATGAACCAGGCGAAGGCGATCGTCGCGGTCGAGACCGGCAGCCTCGCCGCGGCCTGAGTTTCCCGCCGCATCCGTTCCCCGCGCCGACGGTCGGGGAGCCCGGCCATCTGTGCTAGAATTTTCGCCAGTTTCTGCCAAAAACATTACAAAGGAGCGGATATGGCTGCGTTCTTCCAGTCTCTCGGGAAAACCATCACTGCCGGCGTTGTCCTCTTGATCATCCTCATCCTCGCGACGGGCGGCGCGGGCGCGAAAGCCGGCGATCACGCCTGGTGGGCATTCATTTTCCGCTGGCTGCACGTGATGTCCGGCGTCATGTGGATCGGCCTGCTGTGGTACTTCAACTTCGTTCAGACGCCGTCCATGCCGAAGATTCCGGACGAGCAGAAGCCGGCGATCGGCAAGGTCATCGCGCCGGCCGCGCTGTTCTGGTTCCGCTGGGCCGCCATGGCGACTCTCGTCACCGGCCTGATCCTGGGGGGGATGAACGGTTACCTCGTCCAGGCCCTCACGCTGACCAAGGGCGTGCACGCCATCGGCATCGGCATGTGGCTCGCCATCATCATGTGGTTCAACGTCTGGTTCATCATCTGGCCCAACCAGAAGAAGGCCCTGGGCATCGTCCAGGTCTCGCCCGAGGAGAAGGCCGCCGCGGCGAAACTGGCGGGCATGACCT
>CAZOQY010000363.1:0-3074 GCA_964581835.1 uncultured Streptomycetaceae bacterium
CGCACAACCATTTACAGAACCTCCACAAGATTCTGCACTAAACTGAACATACAAGGCGCCAAGAGAAGCAGGATAAATATTTGAACCGCAGAGACGCGAAGAGATACAAGATTTCCAGCAATAATAAGAATCTGTATTCATTCTTCGGTTCTCTCTGCGCCTCCGCGGTTCATGTTTCTGACTCTCTGTTCAGATTCTCTTGGCGTCTTGGCGGTTCATGCTTTGCATTATTGCCAGCCGCGGCGCGCGGTCGCGAGCTGCCACAGGAACAGCGGCGTGCCGATGAACGCCGTGAGTACGCCCAGCGGTATCTCGATCTGCGCCACGGTCCGCGCCAGCGTATCCACCCCCAGCAGGAACCCGGCCCCGAGCAGAATCGCCGTGGGCAGCAGGCGTGAAAAATCCGGCCCCACCAGCAGTCGTGCGAAATGCGGGATCACCAGTCCGATCCAGCCGATCACGCCGGAGATCGCCACCGCCGCGGAAGTCATCAGGGTGGCCGCCACGATCACCAGCAGGCGGATGCGCCCGGTCTCCACACCCAGCGCCCTCGCCTCCTCGTCGTCGAGCGAGAGCAGGTTGATGCGCCAGCGCAGCAGCCACATCGGCACCAGGCCGGCCAGCATCAGCGGCAACGCCGACCAGACGTCCTCGGGGCTCGCCGATGCGAGGCTGCCGAGCAGCCAGAACGTGATGGCCGGGAGCTGGTTGTAGGGGTCGGCAAGATATTTCACCAACGCCACGCACGCGCCGAGCAGCGAGCCCACCACCACCCCCGCCAGCACGAGGACCAGGAGCGGGTCGTGGCCGCGCACCGCGTTGGCCGTAACGTAGACCAGCGCCACCGCGGCAAGCCCGAACGCGAAGGCCAGCGACTGGATCATGATCACGTTGAGCGAGAGGAATATTCCCAGCACCGCCCCCACCGCCGCGCCGGCGGACACGCCGAGGATATCGGGTGACACCAGCGGGTTGCGGAACATGCTCTGGTAGGCGGCTCCGGCAGCGGCCAGCGCGGCGCCGATCAGCAACGCCGAAGCCACGCGCGGGCCACGGATTTTCAGGACCACGGTCGAGAGAGTCGGATCCAATCCGTGCTCGCCGCCGGTCAGGGCAGCCCACAGGATGCTGGCGAGATCCCCGGCGGCAACCGGAAACCGGCCGACCGAAAACGCGACGGCAACGAGCCCGACCAACGCGGCGCCGGCGGCCGCGACCGCCAGCGCGGCCCGCGCCGGCGTCATGCCGCGGGCCGCGGCAGCCCGTCGAGCCGCGCCTCGTCGGGGGTCTGGTGGGTGCAGCGCGTGCAGAAATCGCGCACGGTCGGTCTCAGGTCTTACGGGAAGGCATCAGGATACAGGATGCGCGCGAGCCAGCGCAGGCCGCATCACGCGCCCGTATCGTTGGCGTTGGGAAAGAACAGCTGGTCGTTACCGATCTTGTAGTCGGCGATGGCTTTCTGGCCTTCGGGCGAAACCACCCAGTCGATGAAAGCCTGGCCCATTTCCCGCTTCACGTGCCTGTGCTTCTCCGGGTTCACCAGGATCACGCCGTACTGGTTGAACAGCCGCCTGTCGCCTTCCACCACGATCGCGAGATCGCCGCGGTTCCTGAAAGCGAGCCAGGTGGCGCGATCGGACAGGATGTAGCCGTTCAGCGACGAAGCCGCGTTGAGCGCCGGCCCCATGCCCTGCCCGGTGTCGCGATACCAGGGCCCCTTCTCCGCGGCGATGTCGATGCCCGACTGCTTCCACAGGGCGATCTCCGCGACATGGGTGCCGCTGCGGTCGCCGCGCGAGACGAACGGCGCCGACGCGCCCTTGACCTTTTTCAGCGCCTCCGTGATGTCCTTGCTGCCGGACACCTTCGCCGGGTCGGATTTCGGCCCGATCAGGATGAAATCGTTGTACATGACTGGAAGCCGTTTGGCCCCATAACCCTCGGCGACGAATTTCTCTTCCGCCGACTTCGCGTGGACGAACACCACGTCGGCATCGCCGCGGCGCGCCATGTCCAGCGCCTGTCCGGTACCGAGCGCAACCACCCGCACCTGGACCCCCGTCTTCTTCTCGTACAGCGGCAGCAGGTGCCTGAACAACCCCGACTGCTCGGTCGAGGTGGTTGATGCCACCGTGATGAATTGCTGCGCAAATGTTTCTGGCGCAGCGTACAGCGCCAGAAACATTATCGAAGTCCGAACGGCCCATTGCTTCAACTCCACGGCAGTTCTCCTCTTATGAACGCATCGGCTTCCGCCGACGCCGGTTTGGTGAAAAATTGCCCGACCGGCGTGCGTTCCACCAGCCGCCCCTGGTTGAGAAACAGGATTTCATCGCCCAGGCGCCTCGCCTGGCCGAGGTTGTGGGTGGTCATCACGATTTTGGTGCCGCCGGCGCGGATCTGCCCGATGAGGGTTTCGACGTCGCGCGCCGCGCCGGGGTCGAGGTTCGCGGTGGGCTCGTCCAGGAACAGCACTTCGGGCCCCAGCGCCCAGGCGCGGGCGAGCGCGAGGCGCTGCTGCTCGCCCCCGGAGAGCACCCGTGCGGGACGTTCAGCCACGTCGGCAAGGCCGACCGCATCGAGAACATCGCGCGCGCGCATCTCGCACTCGCGCGAAGTGGCGCCGGCGAGTTTCAGTCCGTAGGCGACGTTGGCAAGCGCCGAGCGCCGCAGCATCACCGGACGCTGGAATACCATCGCCTGCCGCCGGCGCCCGTTGGCTGCCCCCTTCCAGGTGATGCTGCCCGCCGTCGGCTGGAGCAGTCCGTGGCACAGGCGCATCAGCACGCTCTTGCCAGCCCCGTTGTGGCCGATGATGACGGTGCGCGGCCCCTCGGCAAACTCGACTGAAATGCGGTCGATGATGCGCCGGCCATTCACGTCGAACGATACGTCGTTGAGCACCAGCGGCAACATGGTCGATGTCTGTTTCTGATCTGAGGAAATTGCAGATGCCTCTGCAATTTCCTATCCGTAGCGCCGCTGCGCGGCTTCCTTGACCCAGTACGCCGCCGCGTTGAGGGTCAGCACCAGCGTGATGAGGATGATCCCCAGGCTCAGCGCGAGCGGCAGGT
>CAZOQY010000364.1:0-2578 GCA_964581835.1 uncultured Streptomycetaceae bacterium
GGCCCCAACAAAGGCGGCAACTCCACCTACAAGCTCCACGTCGCTCTGATCGCGCTGCTCGAGCACTGCGGCTCCTTCGTGCCGGCGCAGCAGGTTCGGCTGGGCCCGCTCGACGCCATCTACACGCGCATCGGCGCCTCCGACGACCTCGCCGGCGGGCGCTCCACCTTCATGGTGGAGATGACCGAAGCCGCCTACATCCTGCACCACGCGACGCCCAACAGCCTGGTGCTGATGGACGAGATCGGCCGCGGCACCTCGACGCTCGACGGCCTGTCGCTGGCCTGGGCAATCGCCCGGCATCTGCTGGAGAAGACCCGAAGCCTCACGCTCTTCGCCACGCATTACTTCGAGTTGACGCGGCTCGCCGAGGACTTCCGCCAGGCCGTCAACGTCCACCTGGGCGCGGTCGAGCACAAGGACAGCATCGTGTTCCTGCACAACGTCGAGGAAGGCCCCGCCAGCGATAGCTACGGGCTGGAAGTCGCGGCGCTGGCCGGCGTGCCCGGCGTAGTGATCCGCGCAGCGAGAAAACGCCTCGCTGAACTGGAAGAACAGTCCGGCGGGCCGCAGCGCGATCTCTTTACGGCAGGCGCGAAGGCCGCGCCTGATGCCACTGCCGCAGAAGAGCCGGCCGTGCTGAAGCGGCTGCGCGAGACCGACCCCGATTCGCTCACGCCTCGGGAGGCGCTGGAGTTGCTGTATCAGCTTCGCAAACAGCTAGACGAGTAAAAATTTAAAAGCTTTGACACGAAGGACACAAAGGACACGAAGGAAAGAACTCGAACAACAATCGAACCACCAAGAACGTCAAAAATGCAGCCAGACAAGCCGACCTTACTCGTGGAAATGGCGCGCACCATTGCTACAGCAGAGAATCCCGTTTTTCAGGAGGTTCTCGGCCCCGGCGCCGGAGACCATCGCACGAGCGCATTCATGAAGCGTCTTCGTGATACAGCGCAGAAAATTTTTGGCACTGACTACAGCGAGAGGAAAATCTGCGGGGAAACTTCTCTTGCAGTCGATTTCTACTTTCCGCAAGAACGGACGATTGTCGAGATCGCATTGGGGCTACCAAACCCTTCCACTGAGTTCGAAAAGGATGTGCTAAAAGCAATCATGGCCCAAGAAACCGGTCAGTTGGTTACCAAGCTAGTGCTGGTTTCACGGGCCGGTGGGGTCAAGAAGTGCAATCAACCCGGTAGAGCCGCAGTAAAGGCTTGGGCCAGGTCCAAGCACGGCCTTGAAATAGAAGTGCACGACCTTCCTGGTGAACCCCGGAAGCGCAAACGCCGAAAGCCTACGCGTGCAGCGGCAAATCGGGAACGTTAGGCATGATCGTGAATTGCACAAAGCCTGAGGCGGCCACCCGGCAGTTGGATGAGGCAATCACTCTCCTATTTGCTGACCATGACCCACTTGCCGTGCGCACGCTTGCATCGGCAGCACACGGGGTATTGGCTGATCTAGTAGAGCACAAATTTCCAGGCGAATCTTGGCGTTCGAAAGTGATTGAAGATTCCAGCCTATCCAGGAAGGAGGCGCTCGCAATTCTAAACAGCGCCCAAAACTATCTTAAGCACGCCGACCGGGATCCAATGGCGTGCCTTTCGTTCGACGAGGAAGAAAACGACCACGTTATTTTTGTCGCGACCTTGGAGTGCGGTCAACTTGGACATCCACTTTCATTTCGTATGCAGGCGTTCCAAATCTGGTATTTGGCCGCCTATCCGGAAAAGATTGGGACTGAAACCGAACCGGTCCGAAAGTCTCGCACAGCTTTTCCCGATCTGAAAGGCTTAAAGCGTGATGAGCGTCTCGCTCATGGTGCAGAGTTTATTGAACGCTTGCGCCCCGAATATGAGGAAAAGCTATCTAACCGTGCGTTTCAGCGGACCACTGACAGTGGCTGCTGAACGAAAGTGTTATTCATTTAGTATTGATTTTCTTGGCGGCCTTGGCGGTTCAATTTTTTTCCTTTGTGTCCTTCGTGTCCTTTGTGTCTAAGCTTTTCGTAGTTGTCTTTTGGCTCGCGCTGACCAGCAGCGCGGCAGCCGCCGAGTTCACCTTCGCCGCCTTCGGCGACACGCCCTACTCGCGCGAGGAGGAGGAACGCTTCCCCGCCCTCGTCGCCGAGATGAACCGCGAGGAGCTGGCCTTCGTCGTGCACATCGGCGACTTCAAGTCGGCGCGGGCGCGCTGCAGCGACGATCTCTACCTGCAGCGCCGGGAATGGTTCGACCTCTTCCGCCACCCGTTCGTGCTTTTGCCGGGCGACAACGAGTGGACGGATTGCCGGGGCGTGTCCGCCGGCGGCTACGCGCCGCTGGAGCGGCTCGGCAAGCTGCGCGAACTGTTCTTCAGCGGTGGCGAGAGCATGGGACAACGCCGCATCGCTCTCGCGCGGCAATCACCCGGTTACCCGGAGCACGCGCGCTGGCGCCAGGGCGGCGTGCTGTTCGTGTCGATGCCGAACATGGACAGCATGGTGTGGCGCGTGCTCGATGCATCGGGTGCGAACCCCTACTGGGGCGAGATCGAGCACTGCCACAACTTCACCCGGCAGCGGCTCTATGCG
>CAZOQY010000364.1:2588-3073 GCA_964581835.1 uncultured Streptomycetaceae bacterium
CGCGCGCTGGCGCCAGGGCGGCGTGCTGTTCGCGACGCTGAACGTGCCCGGCGGCGCCAACAACGCGCGCCAGGACCCCGCCGAGTTCCGCGCGCGCGGCGCCGCGGTGACACAATGGCTGCGGGATTCCTTCCGCGTCGCGCGCAACGACAGGCTGCCTGCGATCGTGGTCTTCATGCACGCGAACCCGTGGGCCTCGCCCACCGGCCATTACTTCGGTTACCGGGAACTGCTGGTCGCGCTGGACGCAGAGGTCCGCGGGTTTCCCGGCACCGTGCTGCTGGTGCACGGCGACACGCACCGCTACCGGGTGGACCACCCGCCCATCCACCCCGACGGCGGCACGCCGCCCGTCAACTTCACGCGGCTGGAAGTGTTCGGCTATCCGTCGATGAACTGGGTGCGGATTCGCGTCAGCGAAGAGGTCGGACGCGTCAGCTTCGCGGTGATGCCGGGAAGCTGACGGCGAATCAGTGACGCGATAC
>CAZOQY010000365.1:0-3058 GCA_964581835.1 uncultured Streptomycetaceae bacterium
CGGCGCGCGCTGGGCGAAGCCGATCGTGGGAAAGAATCGCGGCGTCTTTTCAGCGTATCGAGCGTATTCTTCCCCGAACTGCGCCCGCACTTCCCGCTCCTCGGCAAGTGCAAGGTGCGCATACATGAAAACCAGGATCGGGAACATCGCCAGCGTAATCAACGTTGGCCATTGAAAGAGGAACCCGAGCATGATGAGGATGAAGCCAAGATACTGGGGGTGACGCACGCGGGCGTAGGCCCCTGTAGTCGCCAGTTTGCGCTGACGCTGCGCCTCATAAAGCACTTTCCACGCTGATGCGAGCAGGATGAAGCCGCCGCCTATGAGGATTGCGCTGAGTAGGTGAAATGGTCCGAAATGGGGATTGCCGCGCCACCCGAACATGACTTCGAGCAAATGTCCCGAATCGTGGGCAAGAAAATCGACGCCGGGAAACTGGCTTGTGAGCCAGCCGGACAGCAGGTAGATCGTCAGCGGGAACCCGTACATCTCAGTGAAAAGCGCAACAAGAAACGCGGAAAACGCGCCGAAAGAGCGCCAGTCTCGCGGGCTCTGCGGTTTGGCGAAACTGAAGGCGAAAATAATGAACACCAGCGAGTTAATGATGACCAGCGGCCACAGGCCGTAAGCGGACGCGTCTGTATGGTTCATGACCTTTTCCCTTTCGACGGTTTCTCAGATTGCGCCTCGCCATCGGTATCATGGCTCCCGTGCCCGCCATGTCCTCCGTGCATGAATAGGTGCAGCAGCGGGCAAGCCAGCACCAGCAGAAGCGGCCAGTACTTCAGATATTCGGACAGGTGCGCCCTGTGCTCTGCGATGAGAAAATAGGCAGCAATGGCGGCGAATCCGATGAAGACCCATTTGGCCCGGGATGCCGTTTCCTTGCCGTTATCCGGTTCGTGCCGGTGTTCATGGTTCATAAATCACTCCTTTTAAGTGTTATCGACGGGGATGTGAGTATTCAAAGCTGGCCTTGACCGGGCTGCTCGATCCGGGCCGGATGATTTCGATCTCGACTCGATAGGGGCCCGGGCTACCCATCGAGTAGTAATTACCGTATGAAATCGTCTTGTCGATGGTCATGCGTTCCAGCTTCTTTTGGGTGGAGGAAAGCCCTATTTCTCCGACCCGCGCTGTGACTTCGGCATTGGTGATGCGGCTGCCGTCCTTCGTGTCGAAAACAGCGACGACCACGTGATGCTGCCTCTTGGAGGATGGAATGCCGCCGTGCATCCTGCCTTCGGGGTGTTCCGGCGAATGTCCCTTTGCCATTTCGGCCGGTAGCACGCCCAGGTAAACCGCGAGATTGCCGGCGGTCTTGTAGTAATCCGCAGCGGCGGCTGTGCCGGTAAGCGCCGTCACGAATACTGCCAAAGCCAGGTGCATCAGACGTGCTTTGGAGAAAACGGTTTTCATGGTGCGCTCCTTGAACCCAACGTTGTTCCAATGTGATCGACGTAATCAAGCTTGTGAGTTTTCGTTCCCTGCTTTCAATACAGCGGCGCTTTCTGATTGAGTATCAGATTTGTGACCTGATCGGCGTTCGCCAGCCAGCGGTGGACAATCGTTCTTACCTGTTCCTCGAGAGCGGTCGTGATACCCCCCTTGACGCTCAATTCGGCCACAGCGGCTTGCGGTTGCCCGATCGGCCTGCCGATAGCGGACAGGAGCAGTACGCTGATTTCTTCAACGGCATCGATATTTTCATGGACATCCCGCGCAATAAGCGTTGCCAGCACGTTGTAGAGCTTACCGACGTGGGATACCGGGTTCTTGCCGGCGACTGCTTCGAGGGACATGGCGCGCTTCGGGGTAATCAGGCCGCTGGCACGGTTGCCGCGTCCGACCTGGCCGTCGTCGCCCATCTCGGCGCTCAATCCCGTCACGGTCAGGTAGATTCCGCTCTCGTTCTTCGAGTCTGCGTCGTCCAGCACGTTAATCCGGATTTCGGCAGGTTCAGCGAGACTTGAAAGCAGACGGTCGAGAATCGCCTGCTTCAGCAGAAAATAATGGCCAACGCTCCGGACGTGTTTGTCAATCATGGCGAGAGCGATCGTCAGAACCGGCGCGCCGTGAGATCCCAAGCGATAGGCCATGATCTTGAAATCATCGCCTGCCACCGGAAAGTCCCGCCGGAATTCGCCCGACTTGAGAACTTCAGCGAGCCGCAGCACGAGTTGCTCGAGCCGGGAATAGGGCGCAAACCCCACGCCGAAGGAGGTATCGTTGGCACGGAAGGTTTCCCGGCGTCCCGACATCACTGCCTGGAGGTTGCTGCTTCCCTCCTTGATTTCGGTTTCGATCCTGAAGTGTTCCAGGCCGCAGCGAATATGCTTCCGCAGGTAGCGCCGCGCCGCCTCGGTGACGATTTCGCGCACGTCGATCTTTCCGCCCGATGTCGTGGCGCGGCCGCAGATGATGAGTTTCATGGGCGCAGTGACCGCGCCGCCGCCGAAGCGCGGCGCGCTGCTTCCGGCGATCAACAGCCCTTTGTCGAGGTTGTGATGCATGATCTGGCCGAACCGCTCGCGATACTCGAGCGACAACTCTCTGCTTGCCGCTTCGCACACGGCGTCGGTAATCGTGTCGGGGTGTCCGATGCCCTTGTGCTCGCACACCTCATACTCCTGCCGGTCGATTGCCGGCCGGGAAAGGGGCTGAACGATGATGTTGGCGGTCATTGGGGACTCATGAAGTGATTTTCATGATTTTCCGGATACGGTCCGCATGCGCGAAAGCCGGCTCATAGCCTTACCTTGTTGAGCCGCAACGCATTCGTGACGACGGATACCGAGCTCAACGCCATGGCGGCAGCGGCAACGATGGGCGAGAGCAGCAGCCCGAACGCCGGATAGAGCACCCCGGCCGCAAGCGGGATGCCGAGCGCGTTATAGCCGAATGCGAACGCCAGGTTTTGCTTGATGTTACGCATGGTAGCGCGCGAGAGCGTTGCGGCTCGCGCGATGCCGCGCAGGTCGCCCTTGACCAGTGTGATGCCAGCGCTTTCCATCGCCACGTCGGTGCCGGTGCCCATGGCGATGCCGACGTCGGCCTG
>CAZOQY010000366.1:0-3050 GCA_964581835.1 uncultured Streptomycetaceae bacterium
TCGACGATGGTGCCGGAGCTGCTTGCGGCCGGGCACAAGGTCACCGTGCTCGATAATTTCATGTACGAGCAGAACAGCCTGGCGCACGTCTGCCATCACCCCGGCTTCGACGTGGTGCGCGGCGACGTGCGCAGCGAGAGCGCCGTGCTGCCGCTGCTGAAAAAAGCCGACATCGTCATCCCGCTCGCGGCCTACGTCGGCGCGCCGCTGTGCGCGCGCGATCCCGTGGGCGCCAGCAGCACCAACCACGACGCGATCGTGATGATGCTGAAGCACGTCAGCAAGCACCAGCGCATCCTCATGCCGACCACCAACAGCGCCTACGGCAGCGGCGACGCCAACAACTTCTGCACCGAGGAGTCACCGCTCAAGCCGATGTCGCTCTACGCGATCGAGAAGGTCAAGGTGGAAAAGGAACTGATGCAGCACCCCAACGCGACCAGCTTCCGCCTCGCCACCGTGTTCGGCATGTCGCCGCGCATGCGCATCGACCTGCTGGTGAACGATTTCACCTATCGCGCGGTGCACGACCGCTTCGTGGTGCTGTTCGAGGCCAACTTCAAGCGCAACTACATCCACGTACGCGACATCGCGCGCGCCTTCCTGCACGGCATCGACCACTACGAAAAAACCAACGGTCAGATCTTCAACGTCGGCCTGTCGGACGCCAACGTCTCGAAGAAGGAACTGTGCCAGGCGATCCAGAAGCAGCTCCCCGAGTTCACCTTCGTCGAGGCGCCGATCGGCAAGGATCCCGACCAGCGCAACTACATCGTGTCGAACGCCAAGATCGAGGCGACGGGATACAAGCCGCAGGTCTCGCTCGACGCCGGCATCCGCGAGCTGGTCAAGGGCTTCGCCATGATCCGCAACACGCGCTACGGCAACGTCTGACGCAGCCATGTCCGACCGCCCGATCACGCTGCTTGCCCGCAAGGAGGTCTGTCGCAACGCCGTGTTCACGGTCTATGCCGACCACATCCGGGACGCCGCCGGCCGCGAGGTCGCCGACTATCTCACCGTCGCGCCCCATCACCGGACTGTGGACGGCGTGACCGGTATCGCCGTGCTTCCCGTCCTCGACGGCCGCTTCGGCCTCATCCGGATCTACCGCCATTCGATCGAGGCGCACGGCTGGGAAGTGCCGCGCGGTTTCGTCGATGAAGCGGAAACGCCGGCAACGGCAGCCCGGCGGGAACTGGCCGAGGAAACCGGCCTGGTCACCGCCGCCCCCCTGCGAGAACTGGGCGCGGTCGCGCCGGAACCCGGCGTTCTCGGCGCCCGCGTGCGATTGTTCGCCGCGGAGCAATGCGTGCGCAAGGGCGCGGCGCCCGATCACGAGCTGGGCCATGGCGAGCTGCGTTTTTTTGCCCGGCACGAGCTGATGGAGCTGATCAGCGGCGGCGAGGTGATGGATCCCTGCACGCTGGTGTGCTGCTACAGATATCTGGGCGTTGCCCTGTGATTGCCGCGTCGCGTTTCCGGATTCGATCATGATCGAAAAATTGAAAGAGGTGTACGGGCGCGCGAGAAGTTATTACCGCTACGTGCGGGACGGCTTCAGGCGCCGCAACCAGGAAGACGAGTTCATACGCTGGCTCCGCTATGCCAACCCCGGCATGCTGGACCCCGGAAACTCGTGGAGCATGGATTACGTGATTCGCAATCTTCCCTCCAGCCACCCGCTGGTGGAAATCGGCAGTTTCGCGGGATTGTCCACCAACGTGATCTGCCATCTGCTGCGGAAGCATGGCCGGAAAAATCCGTTCTTCACCTGCGACAACTGGGACGTGACGGGGCAGCGGCTGACTGAGCGCATCCCGGAAAGCGATCTTGGCTTTCCCGATTACGCGCAGTACGTAAAGGCGAGCTATCAGCGCAACCTGGAGTTTTTTTCGCCGGCCAATCGCCCTCACACCATCGAGGCCGGCTCGACGGAGTTCTTCGAAAAATGGGGCCGGGGCGAGCAAGCCACGGATGTTTTCGGCCGCACCGTGCGCCTGGGCGGACCGATCAGCTTCTGCTACGTGGACGCCCTGCATTCCTGCGAAGCCGTGCGCAAGGAATTCGAGACCATCGACCGTTACCTGGACCCGGGCGGCTTCATCCTGTTCGACGACTCATCGGACAGCAGTCCGTTCGGGCTCAACCGCCTGATGCGCGAGATCGCCGCGCTCGGCGGCTACGAGTTGGTACACCAGAATCCCAACTATCTGTTCAGAAAACGATGAGGAGCATGGCATCCTGGGCGCACCACAGCGAACTCCTCTACCTCCTGGTGATCAAGGAGCTGAAAGTTCGCTACAAGAGCCGCTTTCTCGGCTACCTCTGGGCGCTCGCCAACCCGCTCGCGTTCGCGTTCGTCTACTGGATCGCCTTCAAGTTCATCATGCGGGTGGACATGGCGAACTACTCTCTCTACCTAATCACCGGCATTTTTCCCTGGGTATGGCTGAGCACCGGCGTGGTGAACGGAACGCGCAGCTTTATCAACAACGCCTCCCTGATCCGGAAGGCCGGCCTGCCGCGCCCCATCCTGCCGTTGAGCTGCGTGGCGCAGGAAACGGCCCATTTCATCTTCGCGTTGCCGGTCATCATTGGCTTCCTCGTCTTTACCGGCGACCATGCGGTCAGTTCGGCCTGGCTCTGGCAGGTTCCGGCATTGATCGCGTTGCAGGTCGCGTTCGTCTACCCGCTCGCCCTGTCGCTCGCGTTGCTGAACGTCTACGTGCGCGACATCGAATACCTCGTCGGCATAGGTTTTTCGCTGCTGTTCTTCGCGACGCCGATGGTCTACTCCATCTCGATGGTGCCTGAAGCCTACCGCCATCTCTTCGAGCTGAACCCGCTCTATACGCTCATGCAGTCGTGGCGTTCCGTCCTGCTGGACGGCGCTTTCGTCCCGGGTCACGTGGCGTACACGGCGACGGTGGCGGCGGCCATGGGAATCATTGCCTGGCTTCTCTACCGCCGGCTCGCGGGACGCATAGGGGAACTGATATGACGCCCGCGGTGGTCTGCGAAAATCTGTGGAAGTCCTATCACCTGCG
>CAZOQY010000367.1:0-3040 GCA_964581835.1 uncultured Streptomycetaceae bacterium
GCAGGTACTGCCCGATCGTCAGCATGTCCACGTCGTGCGCGCGCAGGTCGCGCATCACTTCGAGGATCTCGGCGTCGGTCTCTCCCAGGCCGACCATCAATCCGGACTTGGTGGGCACGTTCGGCAGCCGGGCGCGGAAATCTTTCAGCAACCTCAGGGAGTGCGCGTAGTCGGCCCCCGGCCGCGCCTGCCGGTAGAGCCGCGGCACGGTCTCGAGGTTGTGGTTCATCACGTCGGGCGGCGCCGCCGACAGCGCGTCGAGCGCGGGCTCGAGCCGGCCGCGGAAGTCCGGCACCAGGACCTCGATGCGGGTGGCGGGCGACCGCTCGCGCGTGGCGCGGATGCAGTCGGCGAAATGGCCGGCGCCGCCGTCGCGCAGGTCGTCGCGGTCCACGCTGGTGATCACCACGTACTTGAGCTTGAGCGCCGCGATCGTGCGCGCGAGGTTCGCGGGTTCTTCCGCGTCCGGCGGCAGCGGCTTGCCGTGGGCGACGTCGCAGAACGGGCAGCGGCGCGTGCACAGGTCGCCGAGTATCATGAAGGTCGCGGTGCCCTTGCCGAAGCACTCGCCGATGTTGGGGCAGGTGGCTTCCTCGCACACGGTGTGGAGGCGGTGCTCGCGCAGGATCTGCTTGATTTCCTGAAAGCGCGGCCCGTTGCCGAGGCGCACTCGTATCCAGTCGGGTTTGGCGAGCGGCGTCGCCGGCACCACCTTGATCGGGATGCGCGCCGTCTTCAGGCGGCCTTTCTGTTTTTCCCCGACCGAACTCATGCGAGCGCCTGCGCCAGCTGGCGCGCCAGTTTTTCGCGCAGCGCTTCGATCGTGTCGCGGATGCCTAGGTCGCGCGCCTGCGTAACCGCAAGGCCGGGGTAGCCGCAGGGGTCGATCGAACGAAAAGGCGAGAGGTCCATGTCGACGTTGAAGGCGAGGCCGTGATAGCAGCAGCCGTTGCGCACGCGCAGGCCGAGCGCCGCGATCTTGGCGCCGCCGACGTAAACGCCCGGCGCATCGACGCGGCCGGCTGCCGCAATGCCGTAAGAGGCGAGCAAGTCTATCACGCAGCGTTCCATCAGCCGCACCAGCGGCCGTATGGTGAGGCCGCGGCGTCGCAGGTCGAGCAGGAGATACGCCACGATCTGCCCGGGGCCGTGATAAGTCACCTGGCCGCCGCGGTCCGTCCTCACCACGGGAATTCCGTTATCGATACGGGGCAGGTGCCCGGGACGGCCGGCGACGCCGAGCGTGTAGACCGGCGGGTGCTCGAGCAGCCAGAGTTCGTCCGCGGCGTCGGCGGCGCGCGCCAGGCTGAACGACTGCATGGCGCGCCAGGTCGGCTCGTACTCGACCCGTCCGAGTTCGCGCACGCGCAAGGAGATGGGCCGCATCGCGGTCGCGGTGGAATCCGTTGCGGCAGCCGCCGGGCTCATGTCCTGAATGCTGGGGCCTGTTTATCGGATAATAAGAGACGGAACAATATGAGGGGATACTCTCCTCATACTCCCCTGAATCGGGGGCCGTATCGTTCATTCGATACGGCCCCAAGGATACAGTATGCGAATGAAGCGGACTTTTTCGGGCCTGATTGCGGCGGCGATGACCGGGTACTGCCTCGCCGCGGCAGCGGAAGCCACCGGCAACTACGCCACGGACCTCGCGACCGTGTACGGCGGCTACCAGCGCCTGCTGGCGATGAAGGAGGCGTGCGACAAGGCGCAGCCCGCCAGCCGTGCGGGAAACGACCGGGCGTTCGCGGCCTGGGAAGCGCAGAACCAGGCGCTGATCCAGGAGCTGCAGCGCCGGGTCACGGCGATGATCCGGCTCGCGTCGCAGGACGAGAAGGAATACGCGCGCAACCTCGGCAAGTACGAAGGCGCCATCCTGCAGGAGCGACAGGAATACCGGGAAACCCTGCTGGGCCTGGGCGCCGACGAGCTGCGCGTTCAATGCCAGCGCATGCCGGACATGCTGAAAGGCCCGGCCGCCGATCTCGGCAAGGTCTATGCGGCCGAGCTGGCGGTCATCCGCAAGCGCAAATAGGAGGGGCGACATGAAAGCGGCGCTTACGTCACGGGATGCCGCCTGGCGCTCGCTCGCCGCGGTCACGGCCATCTGGGTGCTGGCGCTGATCGTGTCGGGCATCGCGCCGCGAGACCGCCTGACCTGGTTCATGGAGGTCGCGCCGGTGCTGATCGCGGCCCCCCTGCTGCTCGCGACGCGCGCCGCGTTTCCGTTCACGACGCTCGCATACGTGCTCGTCTGCCTGCACGGCCTGATCCTGATCGTCGGCGGCACCTACACCTACGCGCACGTGCCGGCCGGCTTCTGGGTGCAGGACTGGCTCGGGCTCGCGCGAAACCCGTACGACCGGCTGGGCCACCTCGCGCAGGGATTCATACCCGCGATCGTCGCGCGCGAGATACTGATCCGCACGTTCCGCTTCGTCCCCGGCAGGTTCCTGTTCTTCGTGACGACTTGCATCTGCCTCGCGATCAGCGCCTTCTACGAGCTGATCGAGTGGTGGTCGGCGCTGGCGCTCGGCCAGGGCGCGCACGAGTTCCTCGGCACGCAGGGCGACGAGTGGGATACGCAGTGGGACATGTTCCTCGCGCTGGTGGGGGCGTGCACGGCGCAACTGCTGCTCTCGCGCATGCACGACCGGCAGGTCGCGGCCCTGCGGCGCTAAAGCAATTGATTAACCGCAGAGGCGCGGAGAAAACGAAAATGAAACCGCCGATGAACGCAGATAAACGCCGATAGATTCAAAATCGAAACCAACCGTCATGCCTGCTCTCGACTAGACCGGGAGACGCCAAGGCGTCAGAAAAAACAGTCCTGAACCGCCAAGGGCGCAAAGCGCGTCAAGAAAAACCCGGCGCAGCCGGAATCGAGTCACGAGCAACGAGCAACGAATCACCCCTTGGTGCTCGCTAGAGCACCATGACCACCATCGGGTGGTCGCAGAGCTCCTGGTAGAGGGCGTCCAACTGCTCGCGCGAGGTGGCGCGAACCACGCAGGTCACGCTCAGGTACTTGCGGTGC
>CAZOQY010000368.1:0-3019 GCA_964581835.1 uncultured Streptomycetaceae bacterium
AACGACCCGGTGATCTTCGCCGAGTACGCGATGGACATCGCCGACGCCTGTCACGCGCGCAACGTGCAGGCCGTGGCAGTGACGGCGGGCTACATGCACGATGCGCCGCGCCGCGAGTTCTACGGCAAGATGGACGCCGCGAACGTGGACCTGAAGGCGTTCACCGACGAGTTCTACTTCAAGCTGTGCGGCGCGCGCGTGAAGCCGGTCCTGGAAACGCTGGTTTATCTCAGGCACGAAACGAACGTGTGGCTGGAGATCACCACGCTGCTGATTCCCGGCCACAACGACTCGTCGCGGGAGGTCGAGGCCGAGTGCAGGTGGGTCATGAAAGAACTGGGCCCGGACGTGCCGCTGCATTTCACGGCCTTTCACCCCGACTACAAGATGCCCGACGTCCCGGCCACGCCCGTGGCAACGCTGCGCCGGGCGCGCGATATCGCGATCGCGGAAGGCCTGCATTACGTTTACACGGGCAACGTGCACGACACCGAGGGCGGCACGACGTATTGCCCCGGCTGCAAGTCGCCGCTGATCGTGCGCGACTGGTACAACATCCGAAGTCACCGTGTCACGCCGGAAGGCCAATGCCCGGACTGCGGTGCCGCGATCGCAGGCCGCTACGGGGTGTTCGAGAAAGCGTTCGGGCCCCGGCGCATTCCGGTGACGATCAACCGCCATGCAACGACAAAAAAACAACCTGAACCGCCATGACGCCAAGACGCCAGAAAAATCTTTCAATTGGGCGTAGAGACACAGAGAATTCCTTTAAGAAACAAGCCTCTATCCAATGCGCCCAATGTCAACTAACATCTGTCACCTAATATTTGTCAACTAATTGAAGTTAGATTGCGCCCCGTGACGCCTCGCAGAATCCTGGTGCTTTGGACAGTGGCCGCAATGGCAGTCCTTGCAATTGCGCAGTTGCTGTTTTCGGGCGTCAAGGACAGCGAAGTAGCTGGCAATCTCGCATTCGTGATGCTGGTGCTCGGTCTTCCGTCGAGCCTTGCCGCGTACCCGCTGGCTTTGGGTTTCTCGACAGCCTATGAAGCGCAAGGGCTGTTTCCATACAACAGCCGCACGCTACTAGCTGGTTTTTGGGCCATCTTCTTTGTCTTTGGCCTAGCTCAATGGGCGCTTGTCACATGGTGGTTGGTGCGGCGCAATCTAACAGCCGCACGCAGCCCGACGCGCGCAACAGCGGCGCGCGCGGCTGATGCGGAACGTTAATCTGTTCTGCCTTTTTTGACGCTCTTGGCGATTCAGGTTTTTGACTTTCCGTTCATGGCGTCTTGGCGTCTTGGCGGTTCAATTCTGATTTTGCCTTTCCTGGCGGTTCGATCTGGGTTTGCAGTTACAATCCAGCCGCCATGATCGCCGCGACGCTCCGCTGGATCGACGTCAACATCCTCTCCCTCGGCCGGGAGATGCGGCTCTCCTACCTGCCGCCGCTGATGGTCTACGTCGCCTACGGCATCTCGGGGCTGACCGGCATCGTCGGCACGTTCTTCGTCAAGGATTACCTCGGCCTCTCCGCCTCGTTTCTCGCCGCGCTCGGTTTCTGGGCCGGCATCCCGTGGGCGCTCAAGATGCCGCTGGGCCACCTGGTCGACCTCATCTGGCGCTGGAAAAGCTGGCTCGTCTTTCTCGGCGCCAGCCTGATCGCGACGAGCCTCGGCATCATGGTCGGGCTCCTCACCGACCGCGCGGCGATGACCGCGATCATGCCGGCGGAAGCGTGGTTCGTGCTGGCGGCGCTGCTCTCCCCGGTCGGCTACGTCATCCAGGACGTGGTGGCCGACGCGATGACGGTGGAAGCGGTGCCGCGCGTGGACGAGCGCGGCGAGCCCGTGCCGCCGGAAGCGCGCAAGCTCATGAACACCACCATGCAGACGCTGGGCCGCGTCGCCCTGATCGGCGGCCTCGCGCTGGTGGCGGCCCTGAATCTCTACCTGTTCGCCGACGTGGAAAAGCTGTCGGAGGCGGAGAAGGTCGCGATCTACCGCCAGATCTACCTGACCGCGATGGTGATCCCGTTCATATCGGTGGCCGGGATCGGTTTTGCCTTTCTGTTGAAGCGCAGGGCGATACGGCAGCTGATCGCCCGGGGCATAGCCCCCGCGAAGGCCCGGGAAATGCTGTCCGAGCCCGATAACCGCCCCGCGCCCAACTGGTGGATCCTCGGCGGCAGCCTCGTGTTCGTCGCGTTCACGCTCGGCATGGGCTTCAGCCGCATCCCCTTCAACCAGGAAATCATCTTCGCCGGCTCCCTGGCGATCATCGGGTTTCTCATCGCGAAGCTCACCCGCGAGCTGGATCCGGACGCGCGCGCCACGTTGATCGGAACCGCCATCGTGATCTTCGTCTTCCGCGCCATACCCGGCCCCGGCGAGGGCCTGACCTGGTGGATGATCGACGAGCTCCGGTTCGACCAGCGCTTCCTGGCGGTGCTGTCGCTGATCGCCAGCGTGCTGACCCTGTTCGGCATGTTCCTGTTCCGCCGTTTCATGGCCGATCACTCGATCGCCTACGTGGTGGGATTTCTCACTGTCGTGGGATTCGTGCTGTCGCTGCCGGTCGTCGGCCTCTTCTACGGCCTGCACCTGTGGACCGCCCCGCTCACCGGCGGAATCGTGGACGCGCGCTTCATCGTGCTGGTCAACACGGCGCTGGAGTCGCCGCTCGGGCAGATCGCGATGATCCCGATGCTGGCGTGGATCGCGAACTCCGCCCCGCAGAAACTCAAGGCCACTTACTTCGCCATCATGGCCTCGTTCACCAACCTCGCCCTGTCCGCGTCGCAACTGGGAACGAAGTACCTCAATGAGTGGCTCGTGGTCACCCGCGAGGTCAAGGACGCGGCGACCGGCGCGATCAAGGTGCCGGCCGACTACAGCCAGCTGGGCGAGCTGCTGATCGTGCAGCTCGCGCTCGCCATCGCCCTGCCCTTCGCCGCGATCCTGATCGTGCGCGCGCTGCGCCTGCGCTGGGCTTGAAAAGCGTCAATAGACAGGATTAA
>CAZOQY010000369.1:0-3019 GCA_964581835.1 uncultured Streptomycetaceae bacterium
GGGGGCGAGCGACATCTTGACCCAGGGTTTTGCCTTGAGGCCGCGCTCGACCGCCTTCTTCGCGACGAGTCCCGCGGCGATCATCACGCCGGGGTTCGACGTGTTGGTGCAGGAAGTGATGGCGGCAATGACGACGTCGCCGTCCCCGGCATTGACCTTGTCTCCGCGTGACTCGTGACTTGTGACTCGTGACTTGCCGTAGCCTCCCTCGGCTACCGGGGCTTTGACGAGGTGCTCGAACTTCGACTTGAGGCCAGCGAGCGCGATGCGGTCCTGCGGCCGCTTGGGGCCGGCGACGTTCGGCTGGATTGTCGAGAGGTCGAGCTTCAGCACCTGGCTGTAGTCCACTTCGCCGGGTTTCACCGGGCCGAAGCAGCCCTGCAGTTTGTAGTAGGCCTCGGCCGCCGCCACCTGCGCTTCGGGGCGGGCTGTCTGGCGGAGATAGTCGATCGTCTGCGCATCCACCGGGAAGAAGCCGACGGTGGCGCCGTACTCCGGCGACATGTTGGAGATCGTCGCGCGATCCGGCACCGTCAGCTTGGCAACGTCCTCGCCAAAGAACTCGACGAACTTGCCGACCACCTTGGCCTGCCGCAGCATTTCGGTCACGTGCAGCACCAGGTCGGTCGAGGTCACGCCGGCGGGAAGCGCCCCCGTCACGTGCACGCCGACGACGTCGGGGGTGAGCATGTAGACCGGCTGGCCCAGCACCGCAGCCTGCGCCTCGATGCCGCCCACGCCCCAGCCCACGGTGCCCAGGCCCGCGATCATGCCGGTGTGCGAATCGGTGCCGACCAGCGTGTCCGGGTACCAGGTCCGGTCCTTCGACAGCAGGCCCGGCCCGAAGTACTCGAGGTTGATCTGGTGCAGGATGCCGAAGCCGGGCGGCACGAAGCGGATGCCCTGGTAGGCCTGCATCGCCCATTTCACGAAGCTGAAGCGCTCGCGGTTGCGCTCCACTTCCAGCTCCATGTTTTTCCTCAATGCGTCAGCCGTGCCGTGATAGTCCACGGTGAGCGAGTGGTCGAGCGTCATGTCCACCGGCACCTTCGGTTCCACCGCGGCGGGGGAGTAGCCCTTGCGGGTCATCGCGCCGCGCATCGCGGTCAGATCGCCCAGCAGGGGGATGCCGGCCATGCAGTTCAGTACCACGCGGCCGACGATGAACGGGATCTCGGTGGTGCGCGCGGCGTTCGGCTTCCAGTTGGCGAGGTCGCGCACGTGCTCTTCCGTGACCGTCTTGCCGTCGCAGTTGCGGGCGAGCGACTCGAGCACGATGCGGATCGAGATCGGCAGGCGCGAAATTTTTCCGGCGCCGGCTTCTTCGAGTTTCTTGAGGGAATAAATAGTGCCTTTCCCGGCGGCGCCGAGGTCGGCTTCGATCCTGCAGGTTTCTTTGAGTGTCATGGATAGTTAAAAAATCAAAGACGGATTAGCCACAGAGGGCACAGAGGACACAGAGAGTAAGAAGCTGTTTCCATTTCGGGGTTTTCTCTGTGAACTCTGTGTTCTCTGTGGCTTGGGGTTTTAATGCTGACTGTCGGTTTCAATCAGTTCCGGATCAATTCCATCAGTTCGCGCACGGATGAGAGCTTCTCCGCGCGTTGCACGGCGACCGCGATGTCGGCGACGCGCCCGACGGGTTTCACCTTGCCCGCGAGGCGGGAGAACTTCTCGATGCGCTCCGGGTCGGTGACCGGGTCGGCCGGGAAGCCGTGCGGGTCGAGCACGAAACTCTCGCGGCGCTCGCCGCTCGCCAGCACGAGTTCGATGCGCGAACCGTAGTGCTTGGGGTAGGCCGCCTCCATCTCGTCGTCCACGTACAGCTCGACGCGGCGGGCGAGTTCCCGGCGCTCTGCGTTGCCGATTTCCTTTTCCAGGTACATAGCCGGGTCGGTCGGGTCGCCGGCGAGCGCCAGCGCCGCGCAGTAGGGGAAGCTGTACTGCGCGCCCATGATGTCCACCGGGGCGGGCTCGCCGTTGTTCTTGGCGGCATAGCTGCTGACGCCGATGCGCACCTTCTTCACCTCGTCCGGCTTGAGCGGCTGGGGGCCGCGCAGGGCGACGAGCTGCTGGATCGCGCCCTGGATCCAGCTGCAGCAGGAATAGACCTTCACGAAGATGCTCGTCATCGCCCAGTCCCTGCCGAGGCCGGCGGTGATGAGTTCGGGGCGCGCCGTCTTGCCGCCGTAGACTTCCAGCAGGCCGAACTTGCCGTCGATCGCGCTGGGTGGGCCGGTGAAGTCGCGCGCAGCGAGCTGCGCCATGCGCACGCCCGACTCGGCGGCGCGCCCGGCGTGCATGCGCTTCATCATGCCGCCGCCGGTGCCGGCGGCGAAGCTCTTGATGCCGGAGGACGTGGAGCAGGCAAGCCCGGTCGCGGACATGAGCTGCTCCGTCGAGAGATCCAGGATGATGCCCGCGGCGACCGTGGCGCCGACCGGGCCGATGATGGTCGTTTTGTGAAAGCCCCGGTGCGCGCACTCCGTGCCGGCGGCGAGGCCGACGCGGTTCAGCACCTCGTAGCCGGCGATGATGCCCATCAGCAGCTTCGAGCCCGGTGCGTCCACCGACTCGGCGGCGGCGAGCGCGGCTGGAACGATGATGGCGCCGGGGTGAACGATGGCCTCGTCGAGCAGGTCGTCGAGCTCGAAGCCGTGCGTGGCGGTGCCGTTGCACAACGCCGCGGCAGGCGCTGCGACCGTCTGCGTCCGGCCGACGATGGTGCTGCGGCCGCGAGGACTTTCGGCGAGGATTTCCTCGGCGAGAATCCTCGACCACGGCTGCAGGCTGCCGAACAGCGTGCAGCCGAGCGAGTCGAGCAGCACGCCCCTCGCGCGCTTGACGATGTCCGGTGGCAGCGTTTCGAGCTTGAGCCCGTGGATGAACTCGACCAGCTCGCGGGAGTGGCTTCGAGTCGGGATGTTTTCCTGTTTCATGTTTAACTACTCATAAAATGAACCGCCAAGACGCCAAGAGAATCAATTAACAATAAATACGAACCGCCAAGACCGCCAAG
>CAZOQY010000370.1:0-3008 GCA_964581835.1 uncultured Streptomycetaceae bacterium
ACCGTCTTCGACGGATACTGCTGCGCTGTCGCGACGCCTGTCGCGAGCGCGCAGTAAAGGAGGTAGGCGGAAGGCGGAAGGAGGAGTGAAAGCCACCCCCCTCTTCGTCTTTGCCATTGTCCTTCCGTCTTCCACTTTCCGCCTTCCACCTTGTCCCTGGTCGTGTCCTTCATGGCCCCTCCTCCTCGATGCGAGCGACGAAATCCTCGTCACTTATTATTGAACCTCGATCTTCTTCTCCGCCACCACCTTCTTCCACTTCGCGATCTCGCCCCCGACGTGCCGGCCCAGGTCTTCCGGGCTGCCCGGCCGCACTTCCCCGCCGCTGTCCTCGAGCCGTTTGCGGATGTCCGGCATCTCGAGCACCGCGCGGAACTCGCGGTTCGCGCGCGCGATCACGGGCCGCGGCACGCCGCGCGGCGCCGCCACGGCCGCGAACGACGTCACCTCGTAGCCGGGCAGCGTCTGCGCCACGGTCGGCACGCCGGGCAGTTGCGGCGCCGGCGTTGTCGACGTGACCGCCAGCGCCCGCACCCGCTTCGCCTCGATGTGCGGCCAGGCACCGGTCATCGTCGTGAAGATCATGTCGATGCGCCCGCCCGCCAACTCGATCATCGGCTCGCCGCCGCCCTTGTACGGCACGTGGGTGGTTTCGGTGCCGGCCTGGCTGTTGAACAATTCCGCGGCCAGGTGAAACACCGAGCCGGTGCCGACCGAGCCGTAGACCAGCTTGCCCGGGCTCTTCTTCGCGGCGGCGATGAGCTCGCTCACGTTGCGCGCCGGAGCGTCGTTCTTCACCACCAGCACGAACGGATAAGTGACGATCAGTCGGAAGGCGAAAGCAGAACCCTTGTGCCTTGCCCCTCATCCCTCCGCCCTCATCCCTCATCCCTTATATCAGGCGCTGGCGCGTTCGCGCGAGCGCCGGCTGGCGGTCGCCTGGGCGATGCCGCGCTCGATGTCCTTCTCCCATTCCGCCACCGGCTTGAAGCCGGGCGTGGCGCGGCAGTGCTTCTCGATCAGCGCCCACAACTCCTTCTCGGGCAGGGTCAGGTCCACCATCAGGTGGTGGGGCTGCGGCACGTACCACGGCGTGTCGATCAGGAGCTCGATGCGGTTGTACTCGGGGTCGCGGAAATAGCACGACAGCGCGTTGCCGTGGGTCAGCGTGGTGATCTCCTTCACCGCCTCGCTCTTCAGCCCCTCGTGCATCTCGCGCAGCGTGGCGAAGCTGTCGACGCGGAAGGAAATCTGGTTGACCAGGTTGAAATTCATGTCGGCCGGCCGCCCGGACGCGAGCACCAGCTGGTGATGCTCGCGCGGGTCGCGCGTGAGGAACACGATCTCGCCGCCGGGACGCGGCCCGCGATCGGAAATGGCGAAGCCCATGAAGCGGGTATAGAAGTCCAGCATCGGCGCCATGTCCTTCACGAAGATGCCGACGTGACTGATGGTGAGCGAGAACGGCATGGGGACTCTCCTCCTGGTCGGTATGCGTAGTCTACTGTACTGCGTCTCAGATACTACGCCTTGGTTACTGCGTCGCAGATACTACGTCTCAGATAAGGCGTCTCAGATAATACGTCGCAGGTGAAGCGTATTTTTTTACCACGCCTTGCCCGGGACGCCTCATCTGAGACGTTTCACCTGAGACGCTGCACCTGAGACGCCTCACCTGCGACGCCTTTCCTCACTCGTCACTCATCACCTGGCGGGCGGCACGCACGCCGCTCCTCAGCGCGCCGGCGACGGTGCCGTGCTCGCCCTCGTAGTCCGAGGCTTCGCCGGCGAAATAGAGCGTGCCCCGCACCGGCGCGGCAAGCGCCTTGCGCGCGCCCTGCCCGCCGACCGTGACGTAACTGTAGGCGCCGCGCGCGTACGGGTCCGCCTGCCAGTCGTGCAGCCACGCCGAGACCAGCCTCGACTCGACGCGGGCGCGCGGCCCGAATACCTGCGCGAGGCTCGCCACCGCCTGCCGGATGACGTGCCGCGCCGGCCGTCCGGCGAGGCGCCCGGCGCGGGGGCCGCCCGCCCATGCCGTCAGCAACGGGGCCCGCATCGGCAGCGCGGTCCAGAACGTCGGGAACGGCGCCTTGAGCGCCCGGAAGAAAATCGCGTCGGCATAGCGCCCGCGGTCGAGCCGCTCCCAGAATGCGTCGCGAAACAGCAGCGACACCTTGATGACGGGGCTCGGTGCGAGCCCGCGCAGCGCCGTCCGCTTCACGTCGAGCGCCGGGAAAAACCGGACGAAGGCCGGCCTCTGCTGCAGCACGCCCAGCGGCAGCGTCACGATCGTCCGCTTCGCCGCCGCGCGGAACGGCACGCCGCCCGACTCGCCTTCGACCTCGACCGTGCCGCGCTTCCACGTAACGGTGCGCACCACGGTGTCCAGCCGCAGTTCGGCGCCCGCGGCCTCCGCACGCCCCGCGAGCTTCTCCATCAGCGGACCGTAGCCACCCAGCGGCCGGAAGTTAGTGGTGCCCGCCGAATCGTCCTCGCCGCTCCACTCCTCGATGATGGCGCGCGCGCTGGCGCGGGCGGGATCGGCCGCGTCGTAGCCCTCGACGCGCCGGCGCGCGAACGCACGCGCGCGCGGCGACAGCGCCGCCAGCTCGCGGTGAAGATAGGTCTCGAAGGAAACATCCTTGCGCGGCGGGCCCGCCTCGCGGATGGCGGCGCGGACCTCGGCGAAGATCTCCCCGGTCGGCTCGAGCTTGCCGCCCTGCGTGTACCAGCCGTCGCCGCTGCGGTCCACGGCCACGCCGCCGGTCTCGCGCAGCAACGAGAAGGTCGCCTCGGGCCGCCCGTGGATGAACTCGGGCCCCATCTCGACCGGCACCGGCAGTCCCGGCACGTCGAGCGACCAGGCGCGGCCGCCAACGCGGTCGCGCGCCTCCAGCACCAGCACCGAGCGCCCGGCCGCCGCCAGTTCGTCCGCGGCGGCGAGCCCGGCGGCGCCGGCGCCCAGGACGATTACATCGTAAGGGCGTGACACGGTGCTGCGTGAC
>CAZOQY010000371.1:0-2990 GCA_964581835.1 uncultured Streptomycetaceae bacterium
CCGGGCATCTCGGTCGAGATGTAGGCGTAGTTCGCGTCCATGTCGAAGCGGTGGACGCCGCGGCCGTGGGTCTTGTGGTGCGTGATGAGCCTGGGCTTCGTCCGGTCCGAAATGTCGTAGATCTTGAAGCCGCCCTGGCTGTAGGGCTCCTTTTCCATCGCCTCGACCGCCGGGATGTCGGCTTCCCTGACGCCCAGTTTTTCCGCGAGCTCGGCGTGCGTGGGCGCGCGACCCAGTTCCGCCTGCAGCCGCTTTCTCAGGCCGGGCAGCTCGTCCGCCTTGCGCCCGATCGCGGTCATGTTCTGTTCCATGTTCACGATCATGAGGTCGCCGATGACGCGCGCCTTGTGGCTGTGCGAGTTCTTGTCGCCGACCGGGAGTTGCGCGAGCAGCTTCGGGTTCTTCGGGTCGGACACGTCGAGGATGCTGGTGCCGAGCCCTTCCTTGTTGGTGATGTGGCCGATGTACGCGTACTTGCCCTCGACGTAGACCTGGCCGGCGCCCTGCAATTCGAGGCGCGAGATGCGGGCGACGTTCTTCGTGAGCGAAGGGGCGGCTTGCGGTGCGTTCATGAGCGGGTTCCCGTTGTGCAGGTGAGGCACGGATTCTACAATGGCGCGGAAAGCGGGCGCTACCGTCCACTAGTTGACACTCGGCACCGCAGCGCCCGGTTAATCTGCTAATCTCCGCGGCACGCAATCCGGGACGCCATCGGCGGCCCACCAGGCAATGACTAGGAGAACTCCATGAACGCACCCAGCGCGCCCGCTGGCGGCAAGCTTGCCCGCGACGGCGCGGGCGTCATCGTCGATTACCTGATCCGCGAGAAAGTGCCGTACGTCTTCGGCCTGTGCGGTCACGGCAACATCGGCTTCATCGACCAGCTGCACGCGCGCGCCGGCGAGATCAAGACGATTTCCGTGCACCACGAAAGCGTCGCGGGCTTCATGGCCGACGTCTACTACCGGGTTTCCGGCCGGGCGACGGCCACCTTCACGTCCTGCGGGCCCGGCTCGGCGAACATGCCGATCTGCCTCGCCAACGCCTTCTTCGACTCGGTGCCGTTCTACGCGATCACCGGCAACGTGCCGACCAGCCAGTTCGGCCGGGGCGCGTTCCAGGAAACGTATCGCCACTACCAGGCCGATTTCCCGTCGACGGTGAAGGCCTATTGCAAGCGCGTGTACCAGCCGACGACCGCGGCGCAACTGCCGGTCTTCGTGCGCCAGGCGTGGAAAACCATGATGACCGGCCGTCCCGGCCCGGTCGTGCTCGACGTGCCGTTCGACATGTTCAACGAGCCGATCCACGAGGAGACGCCGCGCCCGGAGGACTGGAACGCCAATATTTCCAGCCGTTGCGGGGCCGATCCGGAAGGCGTGGCGAAAGCCGCCGACATGCTGATGGCGGCACAGCGCCCGGTCATTCTCGTCGGGCAGGGCGTGCGTTACGGCGGCGCGACGAAGGAGTTGCGCGAGCTGGCCGAGAAGCTTCGCATTCCGGTTGCCATGTCCGCGAGCGGCATCGGCGCGATGCCCGCGGACCATCCGCTGGCGCTGGGGCTGGTCGCGAGGAACGGGCCGTACCAGGCCAACCACTCCGCGCGGCAGGCCGACGTGCTGCTGGCGCTGGGCGTGCGCTTCGACGACCGTACCTCGAGTTCCTGGATCCCGGGCTTTTCCTTCACGATTCCACCGACGAAGCTGATCCACGTCGACATCGATCCCGACGAGATTGCGCGCAACTACCCCGTTGCGCTGGGCCTGATGGCGGACGTGCGCACTTTCCTCAGGCAACTGCTGGCCGAGATCGATACGCGCCTCGCGCGCGGGCAGATGCCGGCGGAGCGCGGCAAGTGGCTCGACGCGATCGCGGGTTATCGCAAGGAGTGGGAGGCGTTCATCGCGCCGGGTTTCAAGGCGGACACCACGCCGATCGCACCGCAGCGCGCGGTGCACGAGATCGACCGCGTCCTGCCGGAAGACACGATCCTCGTGAGCGACATCGGCGTGCATCACAACTGGTTGATCCAGTTCTGCAAGCCGAAGCGGCCGGATTCGCTGATCGGCTCGATGGGTTTCGGCCCGATGGGCTTCGGCGTCGCCGGCGCGCTTGGCGCGAAGCTCGCCGCGCCCGACCGGCCGTGCGTCGCGGTGGTCGGCGACGGCGCGTTCCTGATGCACGCCAACGTGCTGGCGACTGCCTACGAGTACCAGATACCGGTCGTCTACGTGATCTGGAACAACTACGCCTACGGCTCGATCCGCGGCCTGCAGCGCGGCTATATCGCCGGGCGCGAGCTCGCCACCGCCTTCAAGAATCCGGGCACCAACAACCCGTACAACCCGGATTTCGCCGCGATGGCGAAGTCGGCCGGCATCGCGGGTGTCAGCGTGGACCGCGCGGCCGATCTCGCCGAAGCCGTTAAGCAGGGCATCGCGTCCGGCAAGCCGTGCGTGATCGACGCCAATATCGACGGCGATCTCAATCCCAGCGGCGCGGGCATCTGGGAGCTGCCCGGCATGGGCCGCAGCAAGCCGGGCATCGGCAAGCAGTACGTGCCGGAGTGACGGGACCCGGCGGCTCCGTCAACAATAAAGGGAGAGGATGAGCGCAAGATGAAGACCCAAAGACGTATCCTGGCCGGCGTGCTCTCGGCGGTGGTGATGTCCGCCGCCGCCGCCGTCGCGCAGTCGCAGCCGTATCCCAACAAGCCGATCCGCATGATCGTCGGCTTCACTCCGGGCAGCGAGATCGACGTGGTGGCCCGCCTGGTGAACCAGGAGATTTCCGGCAACTGGGGCCAGCGGGTGGTGGTGGACAACCGCACGGGGGCGGGCGGCACGGTGGCGGGGGCCATCGCCGCGGCGGCCGCCGCCGACGGATACACGCTGTTCTTCAATTCAGTCTCGCACGCCGCGAGCCAGGCGCTGTACCCGAAACTGCCCTACGACACGGTGCGCGATTTCGCGGGCGTGTCGCAGGCGACC
>CAZOQY010000372.1:0-2976 GCA_964581835.1 uncultured Streptomycetaceae bacterium
CGCGAAACACCTGGGTGAAGAAGATTTCCACGCCCATTCGCGAGAGCTTCGACACGTCGATGCCCTGCTCGCGCAGCGCCTGCACCTGCGAGACCGGCGTGCCGTGCATCCGCTGCATTACCATGACTTCGGTGGTGCACCAGTCCCAGTACATCTCCGGCACGTCGAGCAGCGGCGAGCCGCGGAAGTTGCGCCGCAGCTGGCTCGCGTTGGAGGCTTCGCGCAGCAGGTCGAGCTCGACCTCGAGGTGCTTGGCGAATTCGTCCACTACTTCGTGCGGGCGCAGCCGCCGGCCGTCCGCCCACAGCCATTCCATCAGCGTGGCGCCGGCGTGGAGCAGCGCGAGATCCTTGTCGATCACCGGCCGGATGCCGGGCCGCAGCACCTTCACCGCGACCTCGCGGCCGTCGGGCAGGCGCGCGAGGTGTACCTGGGCGACGGAGGCGCTCGCCACCGCTTCGGCGTTGAATTCCGTGAATACCTCGCTGGCCGGCTTGCCGTAGGCGCGCTGCAGGATCGCCATCACCTCGCCGGCGGGAAAGGGCGGCACGCGGTCCTGGAGCCCGGCCAGTTCGTCGGCGATGTCGGTCGGCAGCAGGTCGCGCCGGGTGGAGAGCACCTGGCCGAACTTGACGAAGATGGGACCCAGCGCCTCCAGCGCCAGCCGCAGGCGCACCGCGCGCGGCTCACCGAGGTTGCGCCAGAAGAAAAGCGCGTTGATCAGCGCGCGCAGGCCGCGCACCCGCTCGTGACCGAGGAAAAACTCGTCGAGCCCGTAGCGGATGCTGACGGAGACGATGCTCAGCAGTCGAACGAGGCGCATGCCGGAGCCCTAGCCGCGGCGGTCGAGCAGGCGTTCGAGCCGCTTCTCGAGCCGCGCGGCGTCGTCGCGCAACCGGTCCACCTCGCGGTTGAACTGGTCGAGGTCGTGCGCGGAGGCGATGAGCGGGTTCTCCTCGGTCCAGTACTCGGCGAACGAGCGGCCGGTGTTGCCGGCGGCCTGTTCTCCCCAGCGCCGCAATATCCGCCCGCTTTCGGCCATGCGGTGGGCGGCGACGTCGCCGAAGACGCGGGAGAGGTCTTCCTCGACGTCCCAGCGCAGGTTGCGCGCGACGTGGTTGATGACGGAAGCAAAGTCCGTGTCGCCGCTGACTTCGATCTCGCGCCATGCCGTTTCGTCGCGCGCGGCAAGACGCAGCAGGAGGCCCGGCGTCAGCCGGACCGTTACGTCGGGCGCGGTGCCGGCCGCGGCCATCGTCACTTCGCCGCTGTCGGTCACGCCAAGCGATATCCCGAACGGGGCGGCATCGAAGCGGGCGGTCCGGCCGGAAAACCGCTTGAGCTGATCGCGCGCCCAGCTCGCGCCGTGCAGCAGGTGGTTGATGAAGGAAATGATTGCAGGATCGAACACGGGGCGGAAAAAATCCCGGTCGGCGTACGACCGGGATTTTTTCTAAGAACGTCGGGCTGCTATGACTGCTGAATGCCCGCGACGAGCCAGCCGGCGTTGCCCTTCACCGGCTTCTCGAGATGCCAGGTTTCGCTGAACGGCTCGGGCTGCCCGTCCGCTTCCCGGGTCAGCCCGGTGAAGCGCACGCTGACGACGTAGGATCCGGCTTCCTCGGCGACGTCGAGCACCTCGGCTTCGAGCGTCACCACTTCGGTCTTCTTCGGCGCATCGTTCGCGGCACGGATGTCGGACTCGATTTCCCGGTAGACCGCCGGCGCGAGGAAATCGCGCATCGTGGTGAGGTCGTTGCTGTCGTAAGCATTCTGCAGGCGCACGAAGTTCAACCGGGCGTTGCGCACGAAGCCGTCGGCATCGAAGCCCGCCGGCCAGCGGCCGGTCGTGGCCGAAACCGATTGCGCGCCGGCGCCGCCGGGCAGCGCGGTGTAGACGGGCTGACCCGTGCCGGCCCCCGCGTACTGCATCGGCTGCTGCATGACCTTGCCGCGCAAGGCGCGCGCGAGGAACATCAGCGCGACGACGATGAAACCGATCACCAGCAGGCCGGCGAGCAGGCCGGCCATGCCGTTGTTGAGGAACAGCGCGGCGAGTCCCGCGCCGAGGGCGAGACCGGCCAGCGGTCCGAGCCATTTCGATGCCGCGGCGGGTTGTTGCGCGGGCGTGGCCGGCGCGGCCTGCTGTTGCTGCTGCTGCGCGGGCGCCTTGGGCGCGGCCTGCTGCTGGGCGGGGGCGCTGCGTTGCATGCCGAGATTGCGGCCGCCGGACAAGCGCTTCGCGTCGGCGTCGATGGCGACGAGCGAAAGCCCGATCAGGCCGACGAGGATGGAAATCAGCTTGTTCATGGTTTCTCCTGCGAGTTTCGATTCAGGACCGCCAGTTTAACGGAAATCGCCAGCCCGCCGCGGAAGCTTTGTCGTCCTTCCGGATTCCGATGCGATTCAAGCCCTTGCACCGGGCAAGCCATCAGACCGGAAACAGCGCCGGCACGAGTCAGAGGCGGTAGCCCCGGTGCAGGGCGACCACGCCGCCCGCCAGGTTGAAATATTCGACCCGCTCGAAACCGGCTTGTTCCATCAAACGCTTCAGGCTTTCCTGGTCGGGATGCACGCGGATCGACTCGGCCAGGTAGCGGTAGGCGCCGGCGTCGTTTGCCACCAGCTGGCCGAGTCGGGGCAGCACGCCCAGCGAGTAGGCGTCGTAGAGCGGGCGCAGCGGTTCCCGGACCTTCGAGAATTCGAGCACCAGCAGCCGGCCCCCTGGCTTCAGCACGCGCCGCATTTCCACGAGCGCCGCGTCCTTGCGCGTCATGTTGCGCAGCCCGAACGCGACGCTGACGCAATCAAAACGGTTCGCGGGAAAGGAGAGCGCCTCCGCGTTGCATTGCACGGCCGGCACCAGCATGCCCTCATCGAGCAGGCGGTCGCGCCCGACTTTCAGCATCGCCGCATTGATGTCGGTCAGCACGACTTCGCCCGCCGCGCCGACTCGCCGGGCGTAGAGCCGCGCGA
>CAZOQY010000373.1:0-2967 GCA_964581835.1 uncultured Streptomycetaceae bacterium
ACCTGCCGCTCGACAAGATCATGCAGATGAGCGGCACCGGCCCGGCCGAGTCGTCCGCGTCCAAGCCCGCCGAGACGGCGCCCGCGCCGGACGCCTCCACCGCGCGCTCGCGCGAGGCGTTCCGTTCGCGCGACCGGGAGGCCCGCCAGTGAAGCAGAACCTCGGACTGCTGCTCGTCGGCCTGATCGTGCTGCTGATGGTGGGCACGCTGTCGCTGTTCGTCGTCGATCAGCGCCAGAACGCCATCGTGTTCCGGCTGGGCGAGGTGGTCGACGTGAAAAAGGAACCGGGCCTCTACTTCAAGGTGCCGCTGCTCGACAACGTGCGCTATTTCGACGTGCGCATCCTGACGATCGACACCGCCGAGCCCGAGCGCTTCCTGACTTCGGAAAAGAAGAACGTGCTGGTGGACCTGTTCGTCAAATGGCGCATCACGGACGTGCGCCAGTATTACGTGAGCGTGCAGGGCAGCGAATCGCTGGCGCAGACGCGGCTCCTGCAGACGATCAACGACGGCCTGCGCGCGGAATTCGGCAATCGCACGGTGCACGACGTGGTGTCCGGCGAGCGCGACAAGATCATGAACTTCATGCGCGACAAGGCCAACGAGGACGCGAAATCGATCGGCGTCGAAGTACTCGACGTGCGGTTAAAGCGCGTCGATCTGCCGCAGGAAGTGAGCGTCGACGTCTACCGCCGCATGGAGGCGGAGCGCAAGCGGGTGGCCAACGAGTTGCGCTCGACCGGCTCGGCGGAATCGGAGAAGATCCGCGCGGACGCGGATCGCCAGCGCGAGGTGATCATCGCCGAAGCGTACCGCGACGCGCAGCGCATCAAGGGCGAGGGCGACGCCAAGGCGACGGCGATCTACGCGCGCGCTTACGAGAACAACGCCGAGTTCTACGCGTTCTACCGCAGCCTGGAAGCCTACAAGGCGAGCTTCCGCAACCGCAGCGACGTGCTGGTGCTCGAGCCCGGTTCCGAATTCTTCAAGTACCTCAAGTCGGGCGGCAGGCCCGGCAAGTAACACGGCGCGCCCGCGCGCCGCGCCACGATGGGAAACCTGCTGCTCACGGCTCTCGCCCTGATGCTCATCATCGAGGGCGTGCTGCCGTTCCTCGTGCCGGGGTTGTGGCGCGAGACCTTCCGGCGGTTGACCGAGATGAGCGACGGGCAGATCCGCTTCATCGGGCTTACCTCGATGCTGGCCGGCCTGCTGCTCCTGTATATCGCCCGTCACTGAGCGGCGGCAGGAATCAGGTTTCGGCGAAAGCGCCTGATTTCTCGACTATAATTTCACCCTGAATTCCGGATTTCGAATCCCGACATGCGTAACTGGGTACTGCCCGAGTATATCGAGGACATCCTCCCGCCGGAGGCCGCCCGCGTCGAGCGACTGCGGCGGGATGCGCTCGACCTCTTCCGGGTGCACGGCTACGAACTGGTGATGCCGCCGCTGCTGGAATACCTGGAATCGCTGCTGACCGGCACCGGGCACGATCTCGACCTGCAGACTTTCAAGCTGGTGGACCGCCTGTCGGGGCGCATGCTCGGCGTGCGCGCCGACATCACGCCGCAGGTGGCCCGCATCGACGCGCACCTGCTGAACCGCAAGGGCGTAACGCGGCTCTGCTATACCGGCAGCGTGCTGCACACGCTGCCCTCCGGCATGAACCGCACGCGCGAGCCGCTGCAGGTCGGCGCCGAAATCTACGGCCACGCCGGCATCGAGAGCGACGTGGAGATCCAGCGCCTGATGATGAAGGCGCTGGCGGTCGCGCGCGTCAACGGGGCCTACCTCGACATCGGTCACGTCGGCATATTTCGCAGCCTGGTCGGACGCGCCAGCGCGGCGGGGGAGCTGGAAGCGGACCTGTTCGTGGCCACGCAGGCGAAAGACTTGCCGTCGCTGCGCACGCTTGCTCGCAGGCTCGATCGCGCCACGCGCGAGGCCCTGGTCGCGCTGCCCGAGCTGTACGGCGGCCCCGAGGTGCTGGACCGCGCCAGGAAGCGGCTGCCGGACTACCCGGAAATTCGCGCGGCGCTCGCCGGACTGCGCGCGCTGTCGGATGAGCTGCGCGATGTCGCGCGTATCCGCTGCTTCGATCTCGCTGAACTGCGCGGCTACCGTTACCACAGCGGCGTGGTGTTCGCCGCTTATGCCGAGGGCTCGGCCAATGCTCTGGCGCTGGGCGGACGTTACGACGAGGTCGGCAAGGCCTTCGGCCGCGCGCGGCCGGCGACCGGCTTCAGCATGGACCTGCGCGAGCTCGCGTCGGCGCGGCAGGACGGCGCGGCGAAGCCCGGCATCCTCGCGCCGTATGCGCCGCGCGATGCCGCGCTGCAGAAAAGCATCAACGCGCTGCGCGCGCGCGGCGAGATCGTGATAGTGGATCTGCCCGGGCACGCCGGATCCCGAGACGAACTCGGCTGCGACCGCAAGCTCGCGCGCCGCGCGGGCAAGTGGCTCGTGACCAGGCTCAGATGAGCCGCCAGGTCGCAAAGACGCCAAGAAATTCAAATTAAGGTCTGGATTCATGTCGAAGAACGTCGTCGTGATCGGTGCCCAGTGGGGCGACGAAGGCAAGGGCAAGATCGTGGACTGGTTGACCGATCATGCCCGTGGCGTGGTGCGCTTCCAGGGCGGCCATAACGCCGGCCATACGCTGGTGATCGGCGGCAAGAAGACGGTGCTGCACCTGATTCCTTCCGGCATCCTGCGCGAGAAGGTGGCCTGTTATATCGGCAACGGCGTCGTGCTCTCGCCGCAGGCGCTGGTGGAGGAGATCGGCACTCTCGAGGCGGCGGGCGTCGACGTGCGCTCGCGCTTGAGGATCAGCGAAGCCTGCCCGCTCATCCTGCCGCATCATGCGGCGCTCGACCTCGCGCGCGAGGCGGCGAAGGGCGCAGGCAAGATCGGCACCACCGGCCGCGGCATCGGCCCGGCCTACGAGGACAAGGTGGCGC
>CAZOQY010000374.1:0-1343 GCA_964581835.1 uncultured Streptomycetaceae bacterium
GCCATGATGTCGGGCTGGATGCCGATGTCGAGCAGCCGCGGGAAGGCGCCCAACGCCGAGTTGGTGTGCAGCGTGGTGAACACCTGGTGGCCGGTCATCGCGGCGCGGAACGCCATCTCGGCGGTTTCCTTGTCGCGCACCTCTCCCACCAGGATGATGTCCGGGTCCTGGCGCATGATGGAGCGGATGCCGTCGGCGAAATCCATGCGGGCGACCTCGCTCACCGAGGTCTGGCGCATCAGCGTCAGCGGGTACTCGACCGGGTCTTCCAGCGTCATGATGTTGACGGTTTCGTCGTTGACCTGGGCGAGCAGCGAATAGAGCGTGGTGGTCTTGCCGCTGCCGGTGGGGCCGGTGACGATGAGGATGCCTTCCGGCCGCGCCAGCATCAGGTTGATCTTCTCCAGCGCGTCCCTGGAGAGCTGCATGCGGTCGAGCGAGATGATCGATTTTTCGCGGTCGAGCACGCGCAGCACGATGTTCTCGCCGTAGATGGTGGGTTGCGTCGACACCCGGAAGTCCACCGGGCGCCCGTTCAGCGTCAACGACAACCGGCCATCCTGGGGGGCGCGGGTCTCGGCGATGTTCATGGCGCTCACCACTTTCACCCGCACCGTGATGCCCGGCATGTAGGTCTTGTGCAGGCTGCGCACGGTCTCGAGCACGCCGTCGATGCGGTAACGGATGCGCAGGAACGCGTACTCCGGCTCGAAATGGATGTCGGATGCGCCGCGCTTGACCGCGTCCACCAGCAACGCGTTGACCAGGCGCACCATCGGCTGGGTGTATTCATCGCCGCCGCCCGCCGTCTGCAGGCTCTCGTAGTCGATTTCGCCGGTCTCGATTTCCTTCAGGATGCCGTCGACCGACAGCTCGTAGCCGTAGAAATTGTCGATGTAGTCGCCGAGCTGAGCCTCGCTCGCGAGCAGCGTCTTGATCTCGACCTGCGAGCCAAGCATGCCGCGCAACTGGTCCATCGCGACCACGTTGAAGATCTCGGTGGTGGCGACGGTGAGCACTTGCTCGGCGGGGTCGAAGGCGATCGGCAGCACGCGGTTGCGCCGCGCGAAGTCCTGGTTGACGAGCTTCAGCGCCTCGTGATCGGCGACCACCTGCGCCAGGTCGATCGACTCCTGGCCGATGGTGCGCGCCATGATGTCGCGGATGGCGCTTTCCGTGACGAAACCCAGGCGCACCAGCAGGCGCCCGATCGGCACGTTGTTGTGGCGCTGCTCGGCGAGCGCGATGGACAGCTGATCGGTCGTGATCAGCCCCTGCTGCACCAGCAGCTCGCCCAGGCGGAGTTTTTTTCGTTGTTCGGCCATATGCGGCTACAAAACAGG
>CAZOQY010000374.1:1443-2966 GCA_964581835.1 uncultured Streptomycetaceae bacterium
GCGGCTACAAAACAGGAACCGGCCCGGTTCTTCGGGGCGGCTATTCTACCTGCGAGGCAAGCTTCGCAACGCGATCCTGGGCCTGGGGGATGTTGAAGTTGGCGCGGCCCCGGGCGCCGGCAAGTTGCATGGCGCGCCGGTAGAACCCGAGCGCCAGTTTGGGCTGGCTCACGTGCTCGAGCGCGACCGCCAGGTTGTAGGCGTAATCGGGGTTGGCCGGATCGAGATGGTGAGCCTGGAAATAGGCCTGCTGGGCCTGTGCCCACTGGGACTGGTCGGCGTACAAATTGCCCAGCGTGAAATGCAGGTAGGCCGAAGCGGGTTCGCGCGCGATCAGCTGCCTCAGCCTCGACTCGGCGGCCAACGGGTCGGCGCGGCCGAGAATCGCGATGAGGCCGCTTTGCGCCAGCGCGTGCCGCGGCTCCAGTTCCAGTATCTGCAGGTAGCGTCGCGACGCTTCCTCGGTATTGCCCTGCTGGGCCGAGATCGCGGCCAGTCCGAGCAGGGCGTCGACGTTCCTGGGCTCGGCGCCGGCGACCTGGCCGTAGAGGCGGCGCGCCTCGTCGGCCTGGCCGGCCTGCAGTGCGGCATAGGCCTGGGCGAGTTGCGGGTTCAGGGCCGGCTCCGGGCTGCCCTTGCTGACCGAAATGGTATTGCGCGCCCCTTCGTCCTGCGCGGCGGCGGGTGCGGCCGCGGGCTGCGGTTTTGCGCGTGGCGGTTCAGGCACCACGGGCGCCACCGGCGCGGCCTCGGCGGCCGACTCCTTCAGCAGCGGACCGGAGGGCAGAGCCGGCGCAACGGGTGTCGGCGCGGCGGGCGCTTGCACAAGCGGTTGCGGCGGCGGTGGCTTGGGCGCCGCGCGGAAAAGCGCGGGATGAAAAATCTGCAGGTACACGTAGATGCCGAAGGCAATGGCCGCCACGCCGGCCAGCGTGCCGAATACCATGACCGGGTGCTCGCGCACGTAAGCGCCAGCGCCTCCGGCCGGGCGGCCGGCGGACTGCGCCTGCAGAATCGTGCTGGCTTGCGCCTGCTCGCGCGCGGCTGGGGACGAGGCGGCGGGCGCAGCGCGTTGCGTGGCTGCGGCCGGGCGGGGCGACGGTGCAATCTCCGCGCGCGGCGCCGGCTGCGACGCTTCCGCAGCCATCGGTTCGAGGGAGAGCTCGGATCGGGCCTGAGCGGTTGTCGCTGCGGCCGCCGCCGGCGCGGCCTGTTCGTTGCGTGCTTCTCCCCGGTCCTTGGCGGCCTTTTCCAAGGCCTTCATCAACAGGCTCATTGCGCGGCGCCGGTCTTCTCGGGTTGCGGCGGGGTCGCCTCGGGTTTCGGCAGGAAGCGCTGGAAGAATTTCAGCTCGTCGTTGTCGAGCGAAGGATTGGAGACCACGGTCGGGCGCAGGAAGATCACCAGCTCGGTCTTGACGACGCGCTCGTCGCGAAAGCGGAACAACTCGCCGGCGGGACCGATCTGATCGGCGCCCGGGATCTGCTCGCGGTTGCGCCGCACGTCGTCCTGCATCAGTCCGC
>CAZOQY010000375.1:0-2959 GCA_964581835.1 uncultured Streptomycetaceae bacterium
GGCCTTCACCGTGCCGTCCTGGTCGGCCTCGATCTCGTTGAGAAGCTTCATGGCCTCGATGATGCAGATGGTGTCGCCCGCCTTGACCGCCTGGCCGACTTCGACGAAGGACTTGGCGCCGGGCGCGGAGGAGCGATAGAAGGTGCCGACCATCGGCGAGCGGATGACGTGGCCCTCGGGCGCCGCCGCCGGGGCCTCGCCCTCCGCCGGCGCCGGGACCGCCGGCGCCCCGGCCGCGACCGGCGCCGGGGCCGCCGCTTGTGGCAGCGTGTAAACCTGCGTGGGCGCCGGCGCAGCGCCGGACACACCGCGGGCAATGCGCACCCGCTCCTCGCCTTCGGTGATCTCGAGTTCGGCGATGCCCGATTGCTGCACGAGATCGATCAGGGTCTTCAGCTTGCGCAGGTCCATGGACTACCCCCTTTTCTTGCGGGCGGAATACTGCATTGCGAATTCCAGGGCGAGTTCGTAGCCGCGGGCGCCGAGGCCGCTGATGATGCCGACGGCGATATCGGTGAAATAGGACTCGCGCCGGAAGGCCTCGCGCGCGAACACGTTCGACAGGTGCACCTCGACGAAGGGGATGCCCACCGCCGCCAGCGCATCGCGCAACGCCACGCTGGTATGGGTGTAGGCGGCCGGGTTGATGATGATGAAATCCACCTTCTCCCGGCGGGCCTGCTGCACCCGCTCCACCAGCTCCGACTCGGAGTTGCTCTGGAAAGCCGCGAGCCGGACGCGGGCCTTGCGCGCCCGCACGGCGAGCCGCGCCAGGATCGCCGGCAGCGTGTCCTTGCCGTAGTGGCGGGTTTCACGAGAACCGAGCAGGTTCAGGTTCGGCCCGTTGAGAACCAGGATGTGCTTGGCGCCTGCCATGGCTGGACATGAGAGAGATTTCAGCAGATCAAATACCCGCCGATTGCCCCCGGATAATTACAATGGCCGCGAGTTTGCCCAAGTTCGAAGAAATTGTCCATTATTTAAAGGGAGTTAAGCGGGGTAAAGAGATAAAATCCCGTTAATTCAACGGAATACTCGTCCTGGCCGGCTGTTGCGCGAACCCACATCTTTTTGAGTCCGGGAGGTTCAAAAACAGGTCCGGATGCCGGGCCACGCTTTAGACGAAGATAGGATCAGATGTCAGCAAGAAGAGTCTATTAAGGCAGTTATAGAAGGGGCTTGAGGATGCCTTCCAGTCGGGCTTCCTTGAGCCCACCCGGCTCCCGGGTCACCAGGTTACCCCCCCGGTCGATCACCAGGGTATAGGGCAGCACGCCCGCCCGATTGCCGACCTGCCGCAGCAACTCCAGGGTCTCCAGGCTCCCCACCAGCAGGGGGTAGTTGATGCGGAATTCGCGGGCGAACTCGGCCACCTTGTCGGGCTGGTCGATGGCGATGCCGACGAAGGTCAGGCCGCGGGCACCGTAGCGCTCCTGCAGGCGGACGAAGCCGGGAATCTCCTCCCGGCACGGCGCGCACCAGGTCGCCCAGAAATTCACCACCAGCACCTGCCCGCGCCACTGCGAGAGCGGCTGGATGCCGCCCTTCAGGTCGGCGAGCCGGGATGCGTAAACCTGCTCCACGGCCACGCGGGGCTCCGGGGACCGGTCGACAGCGCTGCCGCCTGCCCACCAGTGATAGGCCGCGCCGCCCGCGGCGGACACGACCGCCACCACGGCAACCAGCGCGAACGCGCGCGCGCGCCTCACCGCTGGAAGCCCAGCGCCTGGTCGAGCACCGTCACGAAGCGCTCGGCCGGCTGGAAGCCGATCACGCGCAACCCCTGGATCTCGCGGCCCTCGCGGTCGAAGAAAACGATGCCGGGCGGACCGAACAGCCGGAAACGCTTCAGCAGCGCGGCGTCATCGGCGTTGTTGGCGGTGACATCGGCCTGCAACAGCAGCATGTCGCCGAAGCGCTGCTTCACGCGCGCGTCGCTGAAGGTGAAGCGCTCCATCTCCTTGCACGAGACGCACCAGTCGGCATAGAAATCCAGCATGACCGTGCGCCCCGCCGCCCCGGCTATGGCCGACTCGAGCTCGGCCACGCTCCTGACCTTGCGGAACGCCGTCTCGTGCGCGCCGGCGGTGCCGGTCGCCGACTCGCGCAGGCCCGACAGCGGCCGCAGAATGTCCCGGCTGCCCGAGAACGCCCCGACCAGGTAGGCGATGCCGGCGACGAGCGCGATCACGCCGATGCCCTTGGCCACGCGCGGATAGCCGGGCGCGCCGGGCGGCAGGGCATCGAACACCCTCAGGTAGATCGCCATCGCGATCAGCAGCGCGCCCCACAGGAACATCTGCACCGAGACGGGGATGAAGGGGGAAATCAGGTAAATCGCCACGCCCAGCAGCAGCACGCCGAAGAAGCGTTTCACCGTGTCCATCCACGGCCCCGCCTTCGGCAGCAGCGCCCCGGCCGAGGCGCCGATCACGAGCAGCGGCACGCCCATGCCGAGCGCCATGGCGAACAGCGCGGCGCCACCCAGCACGACGTCGCGGCTCTGGCTGATGTAGAGCAGCGCCCCCGCCAGTGGCGCGGCCACGCAGGGGCCCAGAATCAGCGCCGACAGCACCCCCATGGAGAACACGCCCGCCGCGTGCCCGCCGTAGAAACGGTTGCTCGCGGCGGCGAGGCGGCTTTGCAGCGCCGCCGGTATTTGCAGCTCGTAGGCCCCGAGCATTGCCAGCGCGAGCGCGACGAACATCGCGGCGAACGCGCCCACCACCCAGGGATTCTGCAGCGCCGCCGAGAGCATCGCGCCCGACAGTCCCGCCGCGACGCCGGCCACGGCGTAGGTGATCGCCATGCCGAGCACGTAGGCCAGCGCGAGCAGGAAGCCCTTGGTCTTGCTGACGGGGTGTCCCGCGCCGACGATGACGCTCGAGAGGATCGGCACCATCGGCAGCACGCACGGCGTGAACGAGAGCAGCAGCCCGAAGCCGAAGAAGCTCGCGAT
>CAZOQY010000376.1:0-2932 GCA_964581835.1 uncultured Streptomycetaceae bacterium
CGGCCGCGTGCGAACGCGGGGAAATCAGCGAGCGCCGGCTCGCGTCCTACCGGGGGCTGGTAAGGGAAGGGAAAACGTAAGCCCTTGTAGTAATCCCCTCCTGCCTCAGCCGAGCGCGTTTGCGAGACTGACCAGCAGGATCAGGAACATCCAGAGCACGAGGGCGCGCCAGATGAGACCGACGGCGTGGCGCATGGTGTCGGGGTCGGCCTCGTCCCCCAGGCCCAGTTCCGGTCGGTAATGCAGGGTGCCGTGCTGGTGCAGCGTGTCGCCGAGCCGCACCCCGAGCGCGCCGCCGCCGGCCGCGAGCAGGATGCCGTGCGACGGCACGGTCCAGGCCGCGGCCTGAGTGCGCCAGCAATAGATGGCGTCCATGAAATCGCCGGCGACGGCAAAGCTCAGTGCAGTCAGGCGAACCGGCACCCAATCGAGCCAGTGGAACGCGCGCGCCGCAAAGCGGCCGAACTCGGCCGACTCGGCGCCGGCGCGGGAACCCCACTTGTCGGCGAGCGTGGCAGCAAGGTAATAGAGCGCGGCGCCCGCCACCCCCAGCACCAGGAACCAGATCAGGGTGCCGAACACGTGACGGTGGGAGGCGAGCAGCCCCTGCTCGATCGCCACGCGCGCGGTTTCCCCCGCGCTGAGTTCCTGCGCGGACTCGCCGCGCCAGCGGCCAAGCACTTCCCGCGCCTTCGCAGGATCGCTCGCGCGCAGTGCTTCCTCGATCTCCGTGAAGTAGTGGCTGAACTGGCGGAAACCCAGGGTAAAGTACAGCACGGCGATGTTCCACAGCCACGCGGCCAGCGGGCTCATGCCGCGCAGCGCGTAGTAGACCGCCACGACCGCCGCAAGCACCGGCAGCACCGCCAGCAGCCAGGCGATGGCGCCGTGCCGGCGCTCGCCGCCGTTGAACTGGGTCTCCAGGACGTGCGCGTAACGGGTGAATCCCAGCTGCACGGGGTTGCCCTGGCGCAAGGGCCACGCCTGCTCCAGCAGCAACGCGGCAAGCAAGCACAGGAATTTCATGAAGCGCGACCGCTCACCGCTTACTTCCCGGGATAGGCGATTTCGGCGATCTCGACTTCCGCTTCGCCGGCGGGGCGGCGCCAGGTCACCGTGTCGCCGACCTTCGCCCCCATCAGGGCCTTCGCCAGCGGCGAGCCCCAGCTGATCTTGCCGTCGGCGACGTCGGCCTCGTCGTCACCGACGATGGTGAAGCGGTGCGTCTTGCCGTCCTCGTCCCGCATCTTCACCGCCGCGCCGAAGTGCACTTCGTCCCGCGGCTGGCCGGCCGGGTCGACCAGCACCGCGCGCTCGAGCTGGGCGTTGAAGTAGCGCTGGTCGCGCTCGATCTCGCGCCGCTTCTGCCTGGCGGCGGAATCGTCCCCCGACAGCAGCGCCAGCCGCTCGTGCTGCGCCTGCAGTTCCCTGACCCGTGCCTGCAGCTGCTCGAGCCCGCGCGGCGTCACGTAATTGGCGTGCGCGGGAAGCGGCCGCTCGGGCAGTTCGCCCGCGACCAGGTCGTCGTCGCTTTCCTTGGTGAAAGCCCGGCTCATGAGCATGCCTGCACAGGGGGATGCCTAATATATACCGGCGAACGCCCCGCGGGGCAACGGGTGATTTCGTGAACGAGTGAACGGGGAAAATCGTGCCTTTTCCCGCTTTCATCCGGCGCGGAGCGCGCGGGCCCACCCGTTCACCTGTTCACTCGTTCACCCGTTCACCCGTTCACGGCTCTAGTAGCCCAGGAACGCCAGCAGATCGTCCTTGCGGTCCATGGTGTCCTTGTAGCCCAGCTGGATCAGCGCGCGACAGTAGGATTTCTCGAACAGCAGGTAGGACAGCAGCACCGAGCCGCCGCGCTGCAGCGCACCGACGCTGGCGAGCAACAGGCGGATGGTGCGGGGCAGCTCGTGGGCGTGCGCGCCGGCGATTCTCTCCAGCTCCTCGCTCGGCGTGATCACGCGGAAATCCACCTTGTGCAGCGGATAACTGGCGCGCTCGAGCGCGTCCGGCGGGATCATCTCGATGGTGCGGTTGATGCGCTGCAGCCGCTCGAGGTCCACTTCCAGGCTGTCGAGGAAGATGCTGTTCAATGCGTGGCCCGCGATCTGTGCGAGCGAGGGATGCGTGTCGCCCTTGACGCGGTCCGCCTTCTGCTGGAGCTGGCGGCCGACGCCGATCACGAGCAGGCGATCCGCCCCCAGGTGGAGCGCGGGGCTCACCGGCGCGATCTGGCGCATCGAGCCGTCGCCGAAGTACTCGCGATTGATCAGGCGCGGCTGGAATATGAAAGGCAGCGCGCTGGAGGCGAGCAGGTGATCGAGGGAAATCGGCATCGGCACGCCGATGCGGCGCGCGCGCTGCCACGGCTGCAGCCCCGGCACCCCCTGGTAGAAGCTGACCGATTGCCCCGAGGTGTAGCCCGAGCAGGTCACGCTGAAGGCGGTAAGATCGCCGGCGTCGATCGAGCGCTGGATCGAGCCGAAGTCGAGGTAGCGTCCCAGCAGCGCGGCAAGCGGTGAATTGTCGAGCAGCGAGACCGGCTCCTTCGAGGATGCGCCCCCGGTCAGCACCGACAATATCCAGCGCGCGCTGTTGGAAAACGCGCCCCAGGGATCGGCGCGGTAGACGTGCTCGACGTGGAAGTTCTTCCACACCGTCATCAGGCGGCGCACGCCGCGCCGGAAATCGGAGGCGTCCACCGCCATCACCGCGGCGTTGATCGCGCCCGCCGAGGTGCCGCAGATGATCGGGAACGGCGTGCGCTTCTGCCCCGGCGGCATCAGCTCGGACAGCGCGCGCAGCACGCCGACCTGGTAGGCGGCGCGCGCGCCGCCCCCGGTCATGATCAGCCCGACCCTGGGTCGCCCCCGGTTTTCCACCCCGGTCCCGCTTCCCCCGTCTTTCTTCCCCGGCTCCCTACCCGGCG
>CAZOQY010000377.1:0-2928 GCA_964581835.1 uncultured Streptomycetaceae bacterium
GGGACATCATCGAGGCCTTCCGCGAGGCGGCGGTCGAGGCCGGCATCCCGCGCACGGAGGACTTCAACCGCGGCAACAACGAAGGCGTGTCGCGCTTCGAGGTGAACCAGAAGGGCGGCGTGCGCTGGAGCGCGGCCAAGGCGTTCCTGCGGCCGGCGATGAACCGTCCCAACCTGACGGTGATCACCGGCGCGCTGGTGCGCAAGGTGCGGATGGAAGGCCGGCGCGCGTTGGGTATCGAGTTCGAGCAGAACGGGGAAGCGCTGTTCGCGGAAGCGCGGCGCGAGACGATCCTGTCCGCCGGCGCAATCGGCAGCCCGCAGATCCTGCAGCTCTCCGGCATCGGCCCGGGCGCGTTGCTGGCGCAGCACGGCATTCCCGTCGTGCACGAGCTGCCGGTCGGCGAGAACCTGCAGGACCACCTGCAGTTGCGCATGGCATTCAAAGTGAAGAATGCGTTGACCCTCAATACCCAGCTCCACTCCTGGTGGGAGAAGGCGAAGATCGGCCTCGAGTACGCGCTGCATCGCACCGGCCCGATGACGATGCCGCCGTCGCAGCTGGGCGCGTTCGTGAAATCCGACCCGTCGCAGGCGACGGCCAACCTCGAATACCACGTGCAGCCGCTGTCACTCGACCGCTTCGGCGAGCCGCCGCACCGCTTCCCGGCGTTCACCGCCAGCGTCTGCAACCTGCGGCCGACCTCGCGCGGCCACGTGCGCATCACCTCGGCCGACCCGCGTGCCTACCCGGCGATCGCGCCGAACTATCTTTCCACCGGCGAGGACCGCCAGGTCGCGGTGGACTCGATGCGCCTGACGCGCCGCATCGTCAACGAAGCGAAGGCGCTGAAGCAATACGAGCCCGAGGAGTTCGTGCCGGGGCTGGCGTTCCAGTCGGACGAGGACCTGGTGCGCGCCGCCGGCGACATCGGCACCACCATCTTCCACCCCGTCGGGACCTGCAAGATGGGGCGGGAAAACGATACCTCGGCGGTGGTGGATCCCACCTTGCGCGTGCGCGGCATCGAGCGCCTGCGCGTGATCGACGCCTCGATCATGCCGACCATCACCTCCGGCAACACGAATACGCCGACTGTTATGATCGCGGAGCGCGGCGCTGGTTTGATAAAGCGTGACGCGAGATAGCGTGACGCGGTAGGGCGTGACGCGGTACGGCGTGACACGGTGAGGCGTGACAAGGAGAAAAGATGAACGACAGGTCGAAAGGAAGCTTGTTTCATGTCATCGTTCATCATTCCTCATTCATCATTGGCTGCGTGATAGCGGCGAGCGCGGCCATCGCGCAGCCGTATCCGGCCAGGACCGTTCGTGTCGTGGTCCCGTTCGCCCCCGGCGGCGGCACCGACGTGCAGTGCCGGCTGCTCGCCAGGCATTTCACCGAGTCCATGGGGCAGTCGTTCGTGGTCGAGAACCGTGCCGGGGCTTCGGGGCTGATCGGCGCCGAGCTGGTGGCGAAGTCGCCGGCCGACGGCTATACGATGCTGTGCACCTCGGCCTCGCTCGCGATCAACGTCACGCTCTACAAAAAGATCACGTTCGACCCGGTGAAGGACCTCGCGCCGGTCGGGCTGGTCTCGCTCGCGCCGCAATTCCTGATCGTGCACCCCAGCGTGCCGGTGAAGTCGGTGAAGGACCTGGTGGCGCTCGCGCGGCGCAATCCCGGCAAGATGAATGCCGGTTCGAGCGGCAGCGGCACCGCCAATCACCTCGCGATCGAGATGCTGAAGCAGGCGACCGGCATCCAGGTGGTCCACATCCCGTACAAGGGCGGCTCGGTGGTGGTGACGGCGCTGATGAGCGGCGAGATCGATTTCACCTTCAATGGCGCGCTCACCGTGATGCCGCACGTGAAATCCGGCAAGGTCCGGCCGATCGCCGTCACCTCGGCGAAACCGGCGGCCGTCGCGCCCCAGCTGCCGACGATGACCTCGATGTTCCCGGGCTTCGAGTCGGCGAACTGGTACGCCATGTTCATGCCGGCGGGGGCGCCCGCGGCGGCGATCACCCGCGTCAACGCCGAGCTGGTCAGGGGGTTGCAGGCGCCCGAGATCCGGGGATTCATGACCACCGAGGGCGCCGAGCCCGCCGGCGGCAGCCCGCAGGACGCCAGCGTCTACTTCAAGCGGGAAGTGGACCGCTACGGCAAGATCATCCGGGCTGCGAACTTGCAGTTCGAGTGAGGGGTGAGGAGTGAGGGGTGAGGGGGATTCCCGCGCAGCGGGCGGTTGAGAACGAGCAACGAGTAACGAGCAACGAATCACTTTTTGATGATATCTGGAGAATCAATGACCCTGGAAATTCGTGATCAGCGCGTAACCCAGTCCGTGGACGCAAACGTGAAGGTGGAGAAGCTGGCAGACGGCATCGGCTTCGGCGAGGGGCCGGTGTGGGACCGGGCGGGCAAGCGGCTGATCTTCAGCGACATGAAGGACGATCACATGCGCGTGTGGCAGGACGGCAAGGGGATCAGCACCTACCGCAAGCCGACCAACAAGGCCAACGGCAACACCTACGACCGCCAGGGGCGGCTGGTGTCGTGCGAGCACGCCACCTCGCGCGTCGTGCGGCAGGAAAAAGACGGCAAGATGACGGTGATCGCCAGCCACTACCAGGGCAAGGAACTGAATAGCCCCAACGACCTCGTGGTGAAGTCCGACGGCGCGACCTATTTCAGCGACCCGAGCTTCGGCCGCATCCGCGAGGAGATCGGCATCGTGCGCGACCTCCAGCTGCCGTTCCGCGGCGTCTACCGCGTCGCCGGCGACGGCGCGCCGACGCAACTGCTGGTGGACGATTTCGAGATGCCGAACGGGCTGTGCTTCACGCGCGACGAGAAGGTGCTGTTCATCAACGACACGCCGCGCCTGCACATCCGCAAGTTCGACGTGAAGCCCGACGGCACGAT
>CAZOQY010000378.1:0-2910 GCA_964581835.1 uncultured Streptomycetaceae bacterium
CACGTCGCGTACGTGACGGTGAACAACCCCGAGCGGCGCAACGTGCTGGGCATCGCCGGCAAGAAGGCGCTGGCGGAAACGTTCTCGCACCTCGCGAAGGACAAGCTGCTGCGGGTCGCCGTCCTGTCGGGCGCGGGCAAACGGTCGTTCATCGCCGGCGCCGATCTGGCCGAAATGAAGGACCTCAAGGCGAAGGGGGCGAAGGAAGAGCACACCTGGACCCATCGCGCCTGCGAATCCATCCGCACCCTGCCCGTCCCGGTGATCGCCCGCATCAACGGCTACTGCTTCGGCGCCGGCATGGAGCTCGCCGCCGCCTGCGACATGCGCATCGGGGTCACTACCGCGAAGTTCGGCATGCCCGAGGTGCGCTTCGGCATCCCCTCCGGCATGGAAGCCTGCCTGCTGCCGCAGCTGATCGGCTGGGGCAAGACCCGCGAACTGGTCTACACCGGCAGCCACATCGACGCGGCGGAGGCCTGGTGGTGCGGCTTCCTGGAGAGCGTCGTCACCCCGGAACGCCTCGACGACGGCGTCGAGCAATGGGTTGCAGCCATCGCCGCCGCAGGCCCGCGCGCCATCCGCCTGCAGAAGAAACTGGTGCGAGACTGGGAGCGCATGACGATCAGTCAGGCGGTGCAGGCCGGCATCCGCGCCTGCGTGGACGCGCGCAAGACCGATGAGCCCAGGAGGCTCATGGCTGCCTTTCTTGCACGCAAGAAAGGCAGCAAGTGACACGATGCGGCGTGACACGGAAAAGCGTGACGCGATGAGGCGTGACACGAAAAATCGTGGCATGCTTCGCCTAACAACAATGAGCTATCGCGTCACGAGTTACCGCGTCACGCCGTATCGTGTCACGTAGTATCGCGTCACGCCTCACCATGTATCTGCTAGAGCACGACGCAAAAGAACTCCTCGCACGGCACGGCATCACGGTACCGGCGGGCCGCCTGATCGGGCGCGAGGAAACGATCGACCGCCCGGCCCTGCCCGCGGGCCCGTGGGTGGTGAAAGGCCAGATCCCGGCCGGCGGCCGCGGCAAGGCCGGCATCATCAAGCGCGCGGCGACGCCGCAGGAAATCTCCGGGCACGCCAGCGCCATCCTTGGCGCGACGGTGAAGGGCCACACCGTCGAAGCCGTGCGCATCGAGCAGCAGGTCGATCACACGGCCGAAGCCTACGTGGGCTTCCTGCTGGATGCGGCGAGCGGCGGCGTGCGCGTCATCGTCTCCAGTAGCGGGGGCATGGACATCGAACAGGTTCCGCGCGATCGGATCCATACGGCAATCGCCGCGCCCGAAGTCCCCGCTCTCGTGGAATGCGTCAGAGAACTTGCGCGGCACCTGACGGGAGACGTCTCCACGGCCGTGGCCGATGCGGGCGCGCGCCTTGCACGCACCTTCCTCGACCTCGAATGCCTCCTGATCGAGATCAACCCGCTTTTCGTGCAGGCCGGCGGCGGCTGGGTAGCCGGGGACGCCAAGGTCGTCACCGACGACAACGCCCTGCTCCGCCAGAAAGAGCTGGAAGCGCTGGTGAAGGCTCGCCCCGCGGCCTACCCCGACGTCGCGCGCAAGCACGAGCACGACTTCGACTACGTGGTCGTGGACCCCAAGGGCGAAATCGGCCTGCTCACCACCGGCGCCGGCCTGTCGATGATGCTGATCGACGAGATGCGCAAGGCGGGACTGAAGCCGTACAACTTTCTCGATATCCGCACCGGGGCGCTCCGCGGCGAAACGACCCGGATCGTGAAAGTGCTGACCTGGCTATCCCGGGCGCCGAGCGTGCGCGTGCTGCTCGTCAACATCTTCGGCGGCATCGCCAACATGGGCGAGTTCTCGAAGCTGCTGGTCGCGGCGCTGGGCGAAGTACCCGCCCTCAAGGTGCCGGTCGTCGCGCGTCTGGTCGGCAACGGCCTCCCCGACGCGCGCGGCGTGCTCAAGGCAGCCGGCATCGAATTGTATACCGACCTCGACGAGGCGCTGGACATCGTGCGCGCGCATCTCGCGAAAAACTAATAATCATTGGCCACAGAGAGCACAGAGAACACCGAGATGAAACAATCCGATCTTTCCGATTTTCTCTGTGATCTCTATGTTCTCTGTGGCTAATTCAGATTTTTGACATGCTCAACCCACGAATCGACAGAACGACGCCCGTCATCGTCCAAGGCCTCACCGGCCGCCAGGGCCGCACGCACAGCGCGCTGATGCGGAAGTACGGCACCCGCATCGTGGCCGGCGTGTCGCCAAAGATGGCCGAGCGCGAAGCCGATGGTGTGCCCCTCTTCCCGAACTGCAAGGCGGCAGTCGAAGCGACGGGTGCGACGACATCCATCGCGTTCGTCGGCGCCTACGACCTGCTGGCCGCGGCGCAGGACGCGATCGCCGCCGGGGTTCGCTACCTCGTCACCCCGACCGAAGGCATGCCGGTTCACGACGCGCTGAAGATGAAGCGACTGGTCAACGACAACGGCGTGCTGTGGGTCGGCGCCTCCACACCCGGCATGGCCGTGCCCGGCGTGGCCAAGCTGGGCTTCCTGCCCGACGTGTCGCTTCTGCCCGGTGGCCTCGGGCTCATGTCCAAGTCCGGCACGCTCTCGTACGAATCCGGCTTCCGCCTGGCGGAGCGCGGCGTGGGCACGTCGATCTGCATCGGCGTTGGCGGCGACCCCGTGAAAGGCGTGCGCTATTCCGATCTCGTGCCGTTCTTCGCCGCCGACGAGCGGACGAAAGCGGTCCTCATCATCGGCGAGATCGGCGGGCAGGACGAAGAGGATTTCGCCGCCGCGCTGAAGTCACAGGCCTTTTCAAAGCCGGCGTTCGCCCTGATCGCGGGCCGCACCGCGCCCGAAGGCGTGTCGATGGGCCACGCCGGCGCGCTGGTGCACGGCAGCCACGGCAC
>CAZOQY010000379.1:0-2894 GCA_964581835.1 uncultured Streptomycetaceae bacterium
GGCGGCGGCGGGAGCGCCGGCCGACGGCCGCACGCTGTTCGTCGGTTCCGTGACGAACGCAATCAACGCCACGCTTCATCCGAAACTGCCGTTCGATTTCACGCGCGATTTCGCGCCGGTGGCACTGGCGACCGCCGAGCCCCATCTGCTGGTCGCGCATGTTTCGATGCCGGCGCGATCGGTGAAGGAGTTGCTGGCGCTGGCGAAGAGCCGCCCCGGGGAGGTCCGGTTCGCGTCCGCCGGGACCGGCACTGTGACGCACCTTGCGGGCGAGTTGTTCAGGACGCTGGCCGGCGCCGGCATGACCCACGCGCCGGGCAAGGATGGCTCGCAGGCCCTGGCCGATCTGGCCGCCGGGGCGACGGACCTGATGTTCCCGCCGGCATCGGACGCGCTGCCGCAGGTGCAGGGCGGACGCCTGCGCGCCCTGGCCGTTACCACGGCATCGCGCCTGGCGTCCCTGCCACAATTGCCGACGATCGCCGAATCCGGATTGCCGGGCTACGAGGTGGCCACCTGGTTCGGATTCCTGGCGCCGGCGCAGACACCGTCCGCGGTCGTGGCGCGGTTGCATGCCGGAATCGCCGGCGCGTTGTCGCAGCCGGACGCGCGCAGCCAGTTCGAGATCCAGGACTTCGAGATACTCGGCGGCAATCCCGCGCGCTTCGCGGATTTCATCCGGGCGGAGACCGACAAGTGGGCCAAAGTCATCCGGCTTTCAGGCATCCGCGCGGATTAGAATTCACTGGTCGTTATTCGTCGGCCGCCGCTCGCGCCTGAACGAATATCGGCTTTGAACGCGGCCGACGAATAACGACAACAGGAGTGGAAATGCCATCGGGAGTATTCGACGACACGCTGATCAAGCACCTGTGGAGCACCGACGAGCTGCGCGCGATCTTCAGCGACACGAACCGCGTGCAGAAATGGTACGAATTCGAGGCGGCGCTGGCGCTGGAGCAGGCCGGGATGGGCATCATCCCGCAGGCCGCGGCGCAGGACATCGCCGACAAGGCGAAAATCGGCAACGTGGACCTCTCTGCGATCGCCGCCGAGATCCGCCGCATCAAGCACCCGCTGATCCCGGCGCTGAAGGCCGTCGAGAAGCTGTGCAAGGACGGCCACGGCGAGTACATCCACTTCGGCCCGACCACGCAGGACGTGCTCGATACCGGCGTGGTGCTGCAGATCCGCGACGCGCACGCGATCTACCTGCGCGACATGAAGGCGATCGGCCGCGCGCTCTGCAAGCTCGCCGAGGAACACAGGGCCACGCCGATGGCGGGGCGCTCGCACGGGGTGCAGGCGCTGCCCATTACGTTCGGCCACAAGGCCGCCATCTGGCTGTCGGAAATGGGGCGCAACTACGAGCGGCTGCGGAGCCTCGAGCCGCGCGTGTTCGTCGGCGGCATGGTGGGCGCGGTCGGCACGCAGGCGTCCTACGGCCCGCAGGCGACCGAGCTCGAGCGGCGGCTGATGAAGCGCCTCGGGCTGGGGGTGGCCGACATCAACTGGCAGCCCGCGCGCGACCGTTTCGCCGAGTACGGCTGCGTGCTGGCGATCATCGGCCAGACGCTGGGCAAGATCGCCAACGAGATCATCAACCTCGAGCACACCGAGGTGAGCGAGCTGTTCGAGCCGTTCAGCGAGGGCAAGGTGGGCTCTTCCACCATGCCGCACAAGCGCAACCCGTCTTCGTGCGAAGCGGTGGTCGGCGTGTCGCGCGCGATGCGCTACAACGCGGCCCTCCTCATGGAAGGCATGCTGATCGAGCACGAGCGCGACGGCTCGTCCTGGCGCGCGGAATGGAAGGCGCTGCCCGAGACCTGCCTGATGGCGGGCGGCGTGCTCGCGATGATGAAATACGTGCTGTCCGGGCTGCACGTGGACGCGGCGCGCATGCGCAGGAACCTCGACATGCTGGGCGGCTTTCTGCTCTCGGAGCGGGTGATGTTCGCGCTCTCGGACAAGGTCGGCAAACAGACCGCGCACGATCTCGTGTACGAGGCTTCGATGCACGGCATCGAGGGAGGCATCAGCTTCGAGCGGGCGCTGATGCAGGATACGCGCGTCGCCGCGGCTCTGACCCCGGCCGAGCTGAAGAAGGTGCTCGACCCCACGACCTATGTCGGCCTCGCGCCGGAAATCGTCGACAAGGTGGTCGCCGACGCGAAGTCGAGCGGTTGGCTCGACTAAAGGCCGTGATCGGTGGATGGTGGCTGGTGGATCGACCCGGTTCGCTGCGCTCACGTATGATTCACTGCAGTTTCCATCCACCATCCACTATCCACCAACCACGCATTTGAAATGAAGATATCCATCCTCGACGATTACCAGAACGCCGTCCGCGGCCTCAAGGCCTTTTCCAAGCTGGCCGGCCACGATGTCACCATCTGGAACGACCATACCAAGGACAATGACAGGCTCTACGAGCGCCTGAAGGACACCGAGGCGCTGGTGCTGATCCGCGAGCGCACGCCGATCCGCGCGCCGCTGATCGAGCGGCTGTCGAAACTGAAGCTGATCAGCCAGTCGAGCGTCTACCCGCACATCGATCTCGACGCCTGCACGAGGCGCGGCATCGTGCTGTGCTCCGACATGCACCCGGGAGAGCCGTCGTACGCCACCGCGGAACTGGCCTGGTGCCTGATCATCTCCGCCATGCGTAGCGTGCCGCAGGAAGTGGCGGCGCTGAAGGCCGGGCGCTGGCAGTCCACCATCGGTTATTGCCTGCGCGGGCGCACCCTCGGCATCCTCGGCTACGGGCGAATCGGCTCGGTTTTGGCGCGCTACGCGAAGGCCTTCGAGATGGACGTGCTGGCGTGGGGGCGGATCAATACCCGGAAATTGCAGAGGACATTCTGGCCTCGGGCGATGCCGACTTGGTGTCCATG
>CAZOQY010000380.1:0-2350 GCA_964581835.1 uncultured Streptomycetaceae bacterium
GGACGTCAAAAAACTGCGCGCCGAAGGCGAGGCCCTGCACAAGGCCGGCAAGCACACGGAATCGATGGAAGCGCTGGGCAAGGCGAAGAAGACGCTGGGCATCTAGCCACCTTCCTGCGCCAATAAAAAACCCCCGCCGGACCGGCGGGGATTTTTTTGTACGCGCCGGCCACCGCGGCTATGAACTTCCGTCAAATCATTCAAGCCACAGAGAACACAGAGATCACAGAGAGGCCCAGTTTATTGGAGCCTGGCCCCTTAAATCACCCGATTACCCGCACCAGCAAGCGCCCGCTTGCTGGCGTCAGCTTGCGGATCAGGTGGTTAGGGAGCAATAAACTGCAATCCATAAATAATCAAAAGCATGACCACAGCGATACAGCAACTAAGATCAATAGCAACCACTCGTGCCGCAAGTTCGCGGGCTTCGGTGGGTAACTGCTCCCGGTGCTTCTTGACCCAGAGGAATCTGGTGCGAGGACTTTGAGTAAGCACAGAACTGGCATCGGATTGCAGTTCACCCTTCGCTGAAGCGATCCGTAATACCTTCTGAGTGCCTCCGAAGACAAAAAAGAGCGCAATCGTGATGTAGAGCATCAGGATTAGGCTGACCCATCCCAAGGCTCCGTGCATCTTTGCTACCTAGCGTTCAGGTAACCGGCGCTGCGCCGCTTTCTGGCGCAGCGTCCGTGTTCAACTGGCAGTTAGACCCCACTGGTGGCATAGCAGATAGCCAGCGTGGTTTCTCCTGCTTCGAGAAGAAATACTCGATGAGCATGACAGCAGTCTTGGGGAATTCCAATGGATCCTTGTCGAGGAACTGGAAAAACAAGCTTTCTTGATCGATCTTGCTCATCGGATACTGGTCTTGATACTTGATGTGCACGCAGGCGTCACGAGCCCGCATTAGCCGAACGAATCGCTCCCAGATTGACTTGCCCGCTGGCGTGGGCAAATCATAGATCTTTGGAAGAACCGACTTCAACTTCTCTTCAGTTGAAAGCGCACGCTCTGCCTCTTCATGATGCAGTGATTCTTTGACCTTCTTTCGTCTGACGTCCACGGGTTTGCGCCAAGTGCGGCTAATCGAATAGTTGCAAAAAGCCTCTAGGGCGCTAAAGCTGAACGTAACGCTGATCATGCAGTCTTCAAAGAAGGCGAATAGGGCGTCGTCATTCCCTGGGGCAATAGTCTTTGACGTCCCCCAAGGGCTGGGCCCTTCCCGATATGAGAACTGCAATTTCCTTTGGGCTGCCCGCGTTGCGGCGGCGGAGGCGATATTGAGCGCCAAGGCTGGAACGTTGGGAGCGGTAAATCCGATGAGCTCTCCCTTCGTCGTCTTCGTCAAAGTCGTGAGATAGAGACGATCCCCGATCTTGAATGATGGCCCACCAGGAAAAGCAGATGGCACGTCCTGCGCGAGTGTAGCTACTGCATCGATTCGCCAATCTCCGAGCCCGTCCTTTGCCATCGCAGTGGGGTCTAACTTGTATTATGTAGCTCTGTTTAGGTGGCAAAAGCATATACCTGCATATGGAAGCATCCAAATGTAGATATATGCATCTGCATTTGTATATCTACCTGTATATAGGTTCTCTTGGCGGGCTTGGCGGTTCTATTTATATTTTTATTTCCTCTGTGTTCTCTGTGCTCTCTGTGGCTAATACTTTTGACCTTGCTTCTCTTGGCGCGCTTGGCGGTTCTATTATTTTGTTGTTTTTCCTGGCGTCTTGGCGCCTTGGCGGCTAATTCAGGTCTTACCAACCATCTTTTCCGGCCTCACCCATTCGTCGAACTGCTTCCCGGTGACGTAGCCGAGCTTCAGCGCCGCCTGCCTGAGGGTCGTGCCTTCCTTGTGCGCCTTCTTCGCGATCGCCGCCGCCTTCTCGTAGCCGATGTGGGGGTTCAGCGCCGTCACCAGCATCAGCGAATCGCGCATGAGCTGCTCGATGCGTGCATGGTTGGGCTTGATGCCCGCGGCGCAATGCTCGTCGAAATTCCGGCAGGCGTGGGCCAGCAGCATCGCGCTGTGCAGGAAATTGCGGATGACGAGCGGCCGGAACACGTTCAGCTCGAAATTGCCCGACGCGCCGCCCACGTTGACCGCGACGTCGTTGCCGAAGACCTGGCAGCACACCATGGTCATGGATTCCGACTGCGTGGGGTTGACCTTGCCCGGCATGATCGAGCTGCCCGGCTCGTTCTCGGGAATGACCAGCTCGCCGATGCCGCTCCTCGGGCCCGAGGCGAGCCAGCGCACGTCGTTGGCGATCTTCATCAGGGAGGCCGCCAGCGTCTTCAGCGCGCCGTGCGCGTGCACCACCGCGTCGCACGAAGCGAGCGCCTCGAA
>CAZOQY010000380.1:2360-2855 GCA_964581835.1 uncultured Streptomycetaceae bacterium
GAATTTGTTGGGCGCGGTCACGAACGGCAGCTTCGTCAGCCGCGCGATCTCCCCCGCCACCTTTTCCGCGAACTGCGGATGCGCGTTCAACCCGGTGCCGACCGCGGTGCCGCCCAGCGCCAGCTCGCACAGGTGCGGGCGCGCCGCGTCGAGATGCGCGAGCCCGTGATCGAGCTGCGAGACATAGCCGGAAAACTCCTGCCCGAGCGTCAACGGCGTCGCGTCCTGCAGGTGGGTGCGGCCGATTTTGACGATGCCGGCGAATGCCTTCGCCTTGCGTGCGAGCGTGCCGCGCAGCCTGCGCACCGCGGGCTTCAGTTCGCGTTCCAGGACGATCACCGCCGCCACGTGCATCGCCGTGGGGAAGGTGTCGTTGGAGGACTGCCCCTTGTTGACGTCGTCATTGGGATGCACCAGCCGGCGGCCGTTGCGGTCCTCGCCGCGGCTGCCGCCGAGCATTTCCGCGGCACGGTTGGCCTGCACCTCGTTGACGTT
>CAZOQY010000381.1:0-2853 GCA_964581835.1 uncultured Streptomycetaceae bacterium
TACAGCGTCTCAGATACGGCGTCTCAGATAGATCGTCTCAGGTACGGCGTGCAAGGCGCTTTACCTGCGACGCCTCACCTGGGACGCTTCATCTGAGACGCCTCACCTGAGACGCCCTAAAGCGCAATCGATGACCCGCCCCCCTCCCGACCCCCTCGCCCTGCGGCTGGCCGAGCTGCTGGCCCAGGCCGGCCTGAAAAATCAGCGTGCTTTCGAGGAGTTGTACCGCCTGACCTCGTCGAAACTATATGGCGTCGCGCTGCGTATATTGAGGAGACAGGACTGGGCCGAAGAGGTGCTGCAGGAATGCTACGTCAACATCTGGAACCACGCCGGGGACTACGCGCAGGCGAAGAGCGCGCCGCTCACCTGGATGACCAGCATCGTGCGCAACCGCTGCCTCGACTGGCTGCGCCGCCCGCGCGCCGAGGCGACGGGCGAGGAATACGAGATCGCGGTCGAGGCCTGGCAGGACGACGCGCCGGGCCCCATGGAGCAGTTGATGGCCTCCAGCGAAGCGGCGGCGCTCGCGCGTTGCCTGCAGCAACTGGAATCGAAGCAGCGGCAGAGCATCATGCTCGCTTTCTTCAACGGCCTGAGCCATTCCGAGCTCGCGGATCACATGAAGCTGCCGCTCGGCACGGTGAAAACCTGGGTCCGGCGCGGGCTGGAACGGCTGAAGGGCTGCCTTGCGAACGTGGCGTGAACGGGCGAACGGGTGAACGAGTGAACGGGAAACGTCCAAGAACGCCCTCTCCCCCGCCTGCCGGGGGAGAGGGTTGGGGTGAGGGGGCTCACTCGCTCACTCGCTCACCCGTTCACGGACTATAGGTAATGGCAACTTACAAAGACCCGCAACTGCGCGACAGGCTGGCCGCCGAGTACGTGCTCGGCACGCTGCGCGGGCGCGCCCGCGCGCGGTTCGAATCGTTGCAGCGCTACGACCCCGCCCTGCGGCGCCTCGTCGCCGACTGGGAGACGCGCATCACGCCGCTCGCGGTCGCGGCGGGAGAAATCTCGCCGCCCGCCCGCGTATGGGCGGCGATTGCGCGTCGCATAGCCGGCGCGGCGCGCGACCGGGGCGGATGGTCCGGCCTCGCCTTCTGGCGCGGCCTCGCCGTGACCAGCACCGCCTTCGTCCTGGTGCTCGCCACCTTCATCGGCATGGCGCCCAGACCCGAGCCGCCGATGGCGATGGTGGCGGTGATGAACGACGACAAGGGACAGCCCGCGATGGTCGTGTCGTGGCCGCCGATGAAGGGCATGCGCGACCCGCACGTCCGTATCAAGGTCGTGCAGGCGCATCCCGTCATGGCGCCGGGAACGTCGTGGGAAATGTGGATGCTGCCCGGCGGCCAGGCCGCGCCCGTCTCGATGGGCCTGATCAGCATCGACCGCGACCAGGTCATGAAGCTCACGCCCGCCCTCGCCGAGAAGATGGCCGGCGCGTGGGGCATCGCGATGAGCGTCGAGCCCGAGAAAGGATCGCCCACCGGCGCGCCGACGGGGCCGGTCATCTTCAAGGGCCAGTGCGTGAAGATTTTATGAGGCCGCGCCGCGGCCTCATAAAATCTTATCGGACAACATGAAAAAGAACCTGATCGTCTTCGTCCTCGGCGGATTGCTCGGCGCGGCGGCGGGATTCGCCCTTGGGATATTTTTCTATCCTTATATTTTTCTCGCGGACATCGTGGCGACGGAACGCGTGGATAACAAATCCGCGAGAAAAATATTGGCGAGCGGCGAGTTCATCCACGCCAATCCCCGCGACCCGGTGCACTACGGCAAGGGCAAGGTCACGGCGTACCAGGACCTGGTGCATCTCGGCGGCGATTTCGAAGTCGGGCCGGGCCCGAAATACCACGTCTACCTGGTGCCGGAGAAGAACGTCATTCCCTCCACCGCCGTCGAGAAGACCATGTTCGTGGACCTCGGGCGTCTCAAGGCTTTCAGGGGCAGCCAGAACTACCCGGTGCCCGAGGGTGTCGACCTCTCAAAGTTCGGCAGCGTGGTGATCTGGTGCGAGCAGTTCGGGGTGCTGATCTCGCCGGCGGCGTTGAAATTCAATTGAACCGCCAAGCCACTAAGGCCGCCAAGAAAAACAAGAACCAATCATTGAACCGCAGAGGCGCGGATAGAATCAACAGAACATCAATCGAACCGCCAAGCACGCCAAGAGAATCAAAAGAATAGACGAGATTAACAAGATTTAAACGAAACCCCGTCACTCGTCTCCAAATTCAAACACCCCCTCATCCCTTCATCCTCATCCCCCTTCGCTGAATTTCCGGTGCAGCCCACCTTAGGCCAGCGGCTCCGTCGATTCGTACTCGATACCGGGAACCGCCGGATGGATCTCGCGCATCCTGCCGTGCGCGCGTTGCTGGTCCTGCTCGCGTTGGGCACGGTGGCGGCGCTGGCGGCCGCGGGCTGGATGGCTTACGTGGATTCCCGCAATGCGGCAGTCACGGTAACGGACCCGCGCCTGATCTACGTAAACGGCATCCGGCAGAAAATACAGGCCGCGACCGAGACCGCGCTCGCCGCGCTTCCGCAGCGAAATCAGGCTGGCTCGCCGCAACTCCTGATCCGGGTGAATTACCGGGGCGAGCTGATCTCCGCCACGGTGATCCGCTCGTCGGGACAAGCGGCGCTCGATGACCTTGTCTTGCGCATCGTCCGGGAAAGCGCGCCGTTCGAGCCGTTCTCGCTTGACATGCGGCGCACGACCAACATCGTGGAGATCACGAGCGAGTTTGATTTTCGTTGAAACCCGTTAAAACCATCAATAGACAGGATTAACAGGATTAACAAGATTCAATCAAGATCAATAAAACCAACCCGAGCCGCCGA
>CAZOQY010000382.1:0-2844 GCA_964581835.1 uncultured Streptomycetaceae bacterium
GATCGGGTTGACGCGGCCCCAGTAGGCTTCCGTCTGCGGATGCACCTCGGGATCGCCGTAAACCTCGGACGTGGATGCCTGGAGAATGCGCGCCTTGACGCGCTTGGCCAGGCCCAGCATGTTGATCGCGCCGTGCACCGAGGTCTTGGTCGTCTGCACCGGGTCGAACTGGTAATGAATCGGCGAGGCCGGGCACGCCAGGTTGTAGATCTGGCCGACCTCGACGTAGAGCGGGAACGTCACGTCGTGCCGCTGCAACTCGAAATACGGGCTGCGCATGAGGTGCGCGATGTTTTCCTTGCCGCCGGTGAAGAAGTTGTCGACGCACAGCACGTCGGCGCCCGCCTTCACCAGCCGCTCGCACAGGTGCGATCCGAGAAAACCCGCGCCGCCGGTTACCAGTATTTTATCCATGGATGCGTCGAATCATACCGCATCCATGAGATGAAGCGTGACACGGTAAGGCGTGACGCGATACTGCGTGACGCGGTAGAGCGTGACACGATACGGCGTGAGCATTCAACTCTGGCTCAAGGGCTTAGCGTACTGCCGATGGAATCGCGCAATGCTCTTAGCAATCTGCCGACTCGGTGCGTCTGCTTAAGGATCTCCGTGGTGGGCGGCAGATAGTTCAGCATGACACCGATTTCCAGCTCGGTTTCCAGTTCGGACAGGGAACCTGATGCATACCCGAGAAACTGCAGCAATTCCCGGTTGGAGTTTCGACCGGCCCCCTCGGCGATATTGGACGGGATTGACACGGCAGCCCGCCTTGTCTGGTTGACCAAGCCGTAGCGTTCCTCGTTCGGATAGGCTGCAGTATCCCGATAGACGGTAGCCACGAGCTTCATGGCTTCCTGCCAGGCCAGCAAATCGCGGTGCGTTCCCATAATCGCCAACAACGCCCCACCGCCGGGAAGGTTGACAGGGCTTCAGTCCCTACGCCTTACCGCGTCACGCTTTATCGTGTCACGCACCACCGTGTCACGCCTCACCGCGTCACGTTTCACCGGCACGGCACCAGCGGCGCCCGCTTGCGCGGCGGCGCCGCATCGGTCAGCGTCCCGAGAAACGCGACGACATCGGCGATCTCCTGGTGCGTGAGCTTGAGCGGCTTCAAAAGCGTGTCGGTCGGCACCGCCTCCGGCACGAGCGGGTCGAAATAGACGTGCGCGACGTGCAGCAGGGTCACGTCGATCTCCGAATAATGTCGCACGACGTCGGCCAGCGTCGCCAGGTGCCCGTTGTGCATGTACGGCGCCGTCAGCGCGACGTTGCGCAGCGTCGGTACCTTGAACTGCTCGAAGGTCTGCGGGATCAGCGCGACGTGGCGGGTCGAGATGCCGTCGGCGCGCTTCGGGTCGTCGTTGTACGGCCCCAGCAGGTTCATCCGGCTCGCGCGCAGCCGCTTGATGCCCTCGTAGCGCCCCCAGTCCACCCCGCCCGCTTTCCTGAACACCGGGATGCCGATCTCGTGGAATTCGCCGTGCGTGAAATTGGGCCCGAAGTGGCACAGGCTGCAGCTGCCGCGGCCGGCGAATATCCTGAGCCCCCGCTGCGCTTCCAGCGGATATTGCGCCGCCGCCCTGGCATCCCCCCGTGCGAGCGCATCGCGAAATTCGTCGAACGGCGTGCGCCCGCTGACCAGCATCTCCTGGAAGGCCGCGAGCGCCTTGCCGATATCCACCATCACCCGCTCATCGTCCGCAGCGGACGGGCGCGAGCCGAAGCTTTTCCGGTAGCGGCAGGCGAGATCGGCGTCGTTGCGCACCAGCTCGGCCACGTGGCGCTCGGTCACGCCCATTTCGCGCCGGTCGAGCAGCGGGCGCACGCTCTGCGACCAGAGGTTGTCGCTGGAGCCGTCCCAGCCGAACCAGCGGTGCGTGCGAAGGTTGAACAGCGTCGGCGTGTTGCGGTCGGCTTCCGCAAGCCCGACGGCAAGCTTGCGGCCGTCGGTCCAGTTGCGCTCGGGGATGTGGCAGGCGCCGCACGATACCGCGCCGTTGGCTGACAGCCGCGGATCGAAGAACAGCGTCTCGCCGAATTCGATGGCTTCCCGCTTGCCCGATACCCGGTTGCTGGGATCGGTGGTCGCGACCGGCGGCCAGGGCCCGTGCTGCAGGATCATCCGGCGCTCCTGCTCGGTGAACTCGAGCAGCGCGCCGCGATCATCGGCCGCGCCGCCCCAGGCAGCGAGCAGCGCGACAGCGATGATCGAGAGGCGTGACGCGAACCTGCGTGACGCGGAAAAGCGTGACGCGATGGAGCGTGACATAAGGAGGAAGCGTTAAGGAATTAACGCCTTATCGTGTCACGAATCATCGCGTCACGCAGCACCGTGTCACGATCCATCGCGTCACGCTTCATTGCAGGACGACGCCATGCGTCATCCTGTCGGTCTTGCCCCCGCCGCGTACTTCGAAGATGAAGTCCCACTTGCCGGGCATGTGGAACATGAGGCCGGTGGCGTCGTAGCGTCCGCCCGCGGCCGGTTTCACCACGGTCTTGTAGTTCATGCCGTGATTATGCTCCGGCATGAAGCCGTCCACCCGCACCGCCTCCGGCGCCGGCTGGCCGGCCTTCGGGCAGACCGTGAACTCGACCGTGAAATGCTGGCTCACGACGATCTTTTCCGGCTTCGTGCGGTAGGCGAGCACGTAGCGGTCGGATTCGACCTTGCGCGCATCCTCCAGCGCCGGGCAGTTCTGCGCGGCGGCGGGCAGCGCAGCCGCAACAAACAGGACGAAAAGAAATATTTTCAGCATGACGCTTCGCTCGCCAGGTAACGGACAGGATCCACAACAAAATTCAAAATCCGTCAAACCCATTAATAGACAGGATTAA
>CAZOQY010000383.1:0-2814 GCA_964581835.1 uncultured Streptomycetaceae bacterium
TGGCAGTGCACCGACCAGATCGCCTTGTCCGAGTTGGGGATGCGCTCGCGCAGCTTGCGGATGAGCGGCCCGAAATGGTCCGGCAGCGTGTAGCCGACGGTGTCCGGCACGTTGATGGTGGTGGCGCCGGCCTTGATCACCTGCTCGAGAATGCGGCAGAGAAAGTCGAGGTCCGAGCGCCCCGCGTCTTCGGGAGAAAACTCGATGTTGTCGGTGTACTCGCGCGCCCACTTCACCGCCCGCACCGCCTGCTCGATCACCTGAGAGGGCTCCATTCGCAGCTTCTTCTCCATGTGGATGGGGGAAGTCGCGATGAAGGTGTGCACGCGCGGCGAGCGCGCGCTCCGCACCGCCTCGCCGCAGCGGCGCACGTCCTTTTCGTTGGCGCGCGCCAGCCCGCAGACGGTGCTGTCCTTGATGGCGGATGCGACCGCGCGCACCGCGTCGAAATCGCCATCACTCGCGGCCGGGAAACCGGCCTCGATCACGTCAACACGCATGCGCTCCAGCTGGCGCGCGATGCGAATCTTCTCTTCCTTCGTCATGGACGCGCCCGGGCTCTGCTCGCCATCGCGCATCGTCGTGTCGAATATGATCAACTTGTCCTTGGCCATGAATGTCTCCGTCTGGGCGGCGCCCGTTCCGGCTCGAGGACGGGCGCGCGCGCATTTAATTGCGTATTAAATTAATTGTAAGGCTCTCTCCGCGGCGGCTTGCGCCACGCGGACCGGAACTGCACGAATTGTGGGGGAAGTTTGTGTGCGCCTAGCGGCGCAGCAGCAGCAGGCCGGCCAGCAGGAAGCTGGCGGGAAGCGACGACACGTTGGCCTGGGCTATGCGGTACATGTAATGGAATATATAGGCATTAATCGTCGATTGCAACCGCGTCCGGTCAGTCGCCGGGCGGCGGGGGCGGCGTCCGTTCCGCGCCACGGGTCTTGAGCGCCTCGTACATCCAGATCACGTAGCCCGAGCAGCCGTACGCCACGAACAGCAGGAACAGCATCTCTGGCCACGTCGGCGCCAGCGTGAAGAGCGCCACCAGTCCGAAAGCAAAACCGACCACCACCGAGAACGGCACGCTCTTTCTCAGGTTGATGTCCTTGCCGCTGTAGAACTTGAAATTGCTCACCATGGTGAGGCCGGCGAACACGGTCAGGCCCCAGGCGAGCCATTTCACGTCCGCGCCCTTGATCTGGTGCTCGTTGAACGCCCACACCATGCCCGCGACCAGGCACGCCGCCGCGGGACTGGGCAGACCCTGGAAAAAGCGCTTGTCGGCGACATCGAGCGTGGTGTTGAATCGCGCGAGCCGCAATGCCGCGCACGCGCAGTAGATGAAAGCGGCGATCCAGCCGAGCTTGGTGGAGAGCCAGGGCCCGAGCAGCGCCACGGTCTTCATGCCGGAGAAATCCTTAAGCGCCCACACGTAGACCACGAGCGCGGGCGCCACGCCGAACGAAACCATGTCCGACAGGCTGTCGAGCTCCGCGCCGAAAGCGCTCTGCGTGTGCGTCAGGCGGGCGATGCGCCCGTCGAGCCCGTCGAGCACCATCGCCACGAAGATCGCCACGGCAGCCTGCTCGTAACGCCCACCCATGGCCTGGACGATGGCGTAGAACCCCGCGAACAGCGCGGCGATCGTGAACAGGTTGGGAAGCCAATAGATGCCGCGCCGCGCGAAGCGCGAGCGGATGATGAGCTTGTGCTCCCGAGGTTCGTACATCGCGGTCCCTCCCCGTCCGGCTACGGCAGTACTGCGAGTATCGACTCCGTGGCGTAGACCTTGTCGCCCATGGAAGCGACCGGCCGCGACTCGGGCGGCAGGTAGACGTCCACGCGCGAGCCGAAGCGGATGAAGCCGTAGCGCTGGCCGCGCGCGAGGCGCTGGCCGGGGCTCACGTAGCACAGGATGCGGCGGGCGATGAGGCCTGCGATCTGCACGCAGGTCACGTCCGCCCCGCCCGTCGTCCGGATCCACAACGCCGCGCGCTCGTTCTCGAGGGAGGACTTGGAAAGCGCCGCGTTGAAGAAGCTGCCGCGGTGGTACCAGGCGTCGCGGATCTCCCCGTCCACCGGGCTGCGGTTGGAGTGCACGTTGAACACGTTCATGAACACGCTCATCTTGAGCGCGTCGCGCTCGAGATAGGGGTCGCGCGCGCGCTCGACCGCGACGATGCGCCCGTCCGCCGGGCACAGCACCGCCTTCGACTCCTGCGGCACCACGCGCGGTGGGTCCCTGAAGAACTGCAGGATGAAGACGGCGATCAGCCAGAGGGGAAGCGCCCACCACCCGCCCGCGAGCCAGTGGGTCGCGGCCGCGGCCGCGACCGCCAGCGCGATGAACGGCCAGCCCTCTTTCGCGATGATCGGGTGCGGGTAACCGCCGCCGGCAGGCGGAAGGCCTGATGCGGGCGGCACGCCGTCCACCGTCTTTGATTCTTCGCGCGTCACTTGTCGCTCGCCACTAGTTCTTGGTCTGGTCCACCAGCCGGTTCTTCCTGATCCACGGCATCATGTCGCGCAGCTTGGCGCCGACCGTCTCGACCGAGTGCGCCTGGCCGATGCGGCGCAGCGCCTTCAGCGTCGGCGCGCCGGCCTTGTTCTCGAGTATGAATTCCCTGGCGAACTGTCCGGTCTGGATCTCGCGCAGGATCTTCTTCATTTCCGCGCGCGTCTGCTCGTTGACGATACGCGGGCCGCGCGTGAAGTCGCCGTACTCGGCGGTGTTCGACACCGAATAGCGCATGTTGGCGATGCCGCCTTCGTAGATCAGGTCGACGATGAGCTTCACCTCGTGCAGGCACTCGAAGT
>CAZOQY010000384.1:0-2803 GCA_964581835.1 uncultured Streptomycetaceae bacterium
GGCAAAGCCTGACCGATCAGGTCCTCGCGCACGATGACGATGGTGAGCCCCGCCGGGCCGATGTTCTTCTGGGCGCCGGCGTAAATCAGGCCGAAGCGCCCGACGTCGAGCGGGCGCGACAGGATGTGCGAGGACGCATCCGTCACCAGCGGCACCCCGCCGGTATCCGGCGTCCAGTGCCACTCGACCCCTTCGATAGTTTCGTTCGTCGTGATGTGAACATAAGCCGCGTCCGGATCGAGTTTCCACTTGTCCTGTTTCGGCACGTGGTTGAACTTGTCGGCCTCGCTGCTGGCTGCGACGTTGACCTTGCAGTAGCGCCTGGCCTCCGCAATGGCCTTCTTCGACCAGTAGCCGCTCGCGACATAGTCCGCGCGGTCCTTGCCCCTCAGCAGGTTCATCGGCACCAGCGAGAATTGCGCCGCGGCACCGCCCTGCAGGAAAAGCACCTTGTAGTTCTTCGGAATGCCCAGCAGCTCGCGCAGGTCGGCCTCGGCCCGCGCGTGGATGTCGATGAACTCCTTGCCGCGGTGACTCATTTCCATCACCGACATGCCGCTCGCGCGCCAGTCGAGCATCTCCTCGGCCGCCTGCTGCAACACCGGTTCCGGCAACGTTGCCGGCCCCGCCCCGAAATTGAATACCCTTGCCATGATCTTCTGTTCGCCTGGGAAATTGAGTGTTGGAAGGACGCCGCGCATCGGTTGCAGGCGCGGCCTTGCAGGAAAGTTACTGGACCGCCTTGGCCTCACCTTCGCCGTTCTCGTCCGACTCGGCGATCTTCTGCAGGCCGGCGAGCTTCTCGCCCTCGTCGAGGTTGATGAGCCGCACGCCCTGGGTCGAGCGCCCCATCTCGCGAACCTCGGAGACGCGGGTACGGATCAGCACGCCGCCGGTGGTAATCAGCATGATCTCGTCCTCGGGCGCCACCAGTTCGGCCGCCAGCAGCTTGCCGTTACGCTCGCTGCAATCGATCGCGATCATGCCCTGCGTGCCGCGCCCGTGGCGGGTGTACTCGGACACGAGCGTGCGCTTGCCGTAGCCGTTCTCGGTGGCCGTCAGCACCGAAAGCTGTTCATCGCTGGAGATGAGCAGCGATACCACGTGCCGGTCCCGGGCGAGCCTCATGCCGCGCACGCCCGCCGCGCTGCGTCCCATGGCCCGAACTTCGTCTTCCGCGAAACGCACCGCCTTGCCCTCGTCGGAGAAAAGCATGACGTCCTGCTTGCCGTCCGTGAGCGAAACCGCGATCAGGTAATCGCCGTCATCGAGGGTCACCGCGATGATGCCTTTCTCACGCGGGTTGGAGAACTGCGAGAGCGCGGTCTTCTTGACCGTGCCCATCGCGGTGGCCATGAACACGAAATGGGCGTCGTCAAATTCCGACACGGGCAGCACCGCCGTGATCTTCTCGTGCTCCATCAGCGGCACCAGGTTCACGATCGGCTTGCCGCGCGAGGTGCGGCTGCCCTGCGGCACCTCGTACACCTTGAGCCAGTAGACGCGCCCGCGGTTGGAGAAGCACAGGATGTTGTCGTGGGTATTGGCGATGAACAGCTTCTCGACGAAATCGTCCTCTTTCGTCGCGGTCGCCTGGCGGCCGCGCCCGCCGCGCTTCTGCGCGCGATAGTCCGCCACCGGCTGCGATTTCATGTATCCGCCGTGGGACAGCGTCACCACCACGTCCTCGGGCGCGATCAGGTCCTCGGTCGACAGCTCCTGGGTCGCGGTGACGATTTCGCTCTTGCGCTCGTCGCCGTAGCGTTCCTTGATATCGGCCAGTTCGTCGGAAATGATTTTCGTGACCCGCGCCGGCTTCGCCAGAATGTCGATCAGGTCCACGATCTTGTCCATCGTCTCCTTGTATTCCGACGTGATCTTGTCCTGCTCCAGCGCCGTGAGGTTCTGCAGCCGCATCTCGAGAATGCGCTGGGCCTGGACCTCGGACAGCCTGTAACCCTGCTTGTGCAGCCCGAATTCCGGGGACAGCCCCTCCGGGCGCGACACCGGGCCCTCGCCCCGCGCCAGGAGCTCCTCCACCAGCTTCGAGCGCCAGAAGCGCGCCATCAACTCGGCCTTGGCCACGGCCGGCGTGGCGGCGCCCTTGATCAGCGCGATCACGTCGTCGACGTTCGACAGCGCCACCGCGAGGCCTTCCAGGATATGCCCGCGCTCGCGCGCCTTCCTCAGCTCGAAAACCGTGCGCCGTGTCACCACCTCGCGGCGGTGGCGCAGGAAGGCTTCCAGGAACTGCTTGATGTTCAGGAGCCGCGGCTGGCCGTCCACCAGCGCGACCATGTTCATGCCGAAGGTATCCTCGAGCTGCGTTTCCTTCCACAGGTTGTTGAGGATCACGTCCGGATTCTCGCCGCGCTTCAGCTCGATGACCACGCGCATGCCCGACTTGTCGGACTCGTCGCGAATGTCGGATATGCCGTCGATCTTCTTCTCGCGCACCAGCTCGCCGATCCGCATCAGCAGGTTGGACTTGTTGACCTGATACGGCAGCTCGTCGATGACGATGGAGGTGCGGCCGGCTTTTTCCGACTCCTCGAAATGCGTGCGCGCGCGCATGACGATGCGGCCGCGACCGGTACGATAGCCTTCCCGCACGCCCTGCACGCCGTAAATGATGCCGCGCGTCGGAAAATCGGGCGCGGGCACGATCTTGATCAGGTCGTCGATGGTGAGGTCGGGGTTGGCCAGCAAGGCCTGGCAGGCATCCACCACCTCCGAGAGATTGTGCGGCGGGATGTTGGTGGCCATGCCGACCGCGATGCCGGAGGAGCCGTTCACCAGCAGG
>CAZOQY010000385.1:0-2772 GCA_964581835.1 uncultured Streptomycetaceae bacterium
GGGCGGCGCCGACGTGCATACCCGCATCTCGGGCGTCGCCGATCACCTCGCCGAGGACGACCGCCACGCGCTGGAACTCGCGCGCCGCGCCGTGGCCAGGCTGGGTGGCGGGCCGGCGGCAAACGCGCCGGTTGAGGCGCGCGCGCCGCTCTACGCGCCCGAAGAGCTCTACGGCGTGATCCCCGGGAGCAGCCGCGCCCCCTACGACGTGCGGGAAATCATCGCGCGCGTGGTGGACGCCTCCGAGTTCGACGAGTTCAGGGCGCGTTACGGCACGACGCTGGTCACCGGCTTCGCCCGCATCGGCGGGCAACCGGTCGGTATCGTCGCGAACAACGGCATCCTGTTCTCGGAGTCGGCGCTGAAGGGCGCGCATTTCATCGAACTTTGCTGCCAGCGCGGCGTCCCCCTGGCGTTCCTGCAGAACATCACCGGCTTCATGGTGGGGAAAAAGGCCGAGCACGGCGGCATCGTCAAGGACGGCGCCAAGCTGGTGACCGCGGTCGCGTGCGCGCGGGTGCCCCGTCTGACGGTCATCATCGGCGGCAGCTTCGGCGCCGGCAATTACGGCATGTGCGGCCGCGCTTATTCGCCGCGCTTCCTGTGGACCTGGCCCAACGCGCGCATCGCCGTGATGGGCGGCGAGCAGGCCGCCGGCGTGCTGGCGCAGGTGAAGCGCGAGGCGATGGAAAAAGCCGGCAAGGAATGGAGCAGGCAGGAAGAAGAGGCGTTCAGGGCGCCGGTGCTCGAGCAGTACGCGCGCCAGTCGAGCGCGTACTACGCGACCGCGCGGCTGTGGGACGACGGCATCATCGACCCGAAGGACACGCGCGCGACGCTCGCGCGCGGGCTCGAGCTCGCCCTCCAGGCGCCCGTTGAGCCGACGTGTTTCGGCGTCTTTCGAATGTGAGCCGGATATACTGTTAAAAAAACGGCGCGGGCGCGCCGTTTTTTTTATAATATGCCGTTCTCACAATCGGAACCGCCATGAGCCAAAAGGTCCTCTCCCAGATCGACGCCGACGGCAATGCGACGGTAATGCTGAACCGGCCGGACGTGCACAACGCCTTCGACCCCGAGATGGTGGACGCGCTCACCGCAACGCTGCGCAAGCTCGAGTCGAACGACAAGGTGCGCGCGGTCGTCATCACCGGCTCCGGCCGCAGTTTCTGCGCGGGCGCCGACATCGAGCACATGAAGAAGACCGCGAAGTTCACGCGCGCGCAGAACCTCGAGAATGCGCGCGCCACCGCCATGATGCTACGGACGCTCTACGAGCTGGAGAAGCCGACCATCGCCTGCGTGCGCGGCGCGGTGCGCGGCGGCGGCGTCGGCCTCGTCTCGGCATGCGACATCGCGATCGCCGAGCGCGGCGCGACCTTCCGCCTGTCGGAGGTGAAGCTCGGCATCATCCCGGCCATGATCAGCCCGTTCGTGATCGGCGCGATCGGCCGCCGCCAATCGCACCGCTACATGCTTTCGGGCGAGGAATTCGACGCCGCCGAGGCCTTCCGCATCGGGCTAATCCACGACATCTGCGAGGAACCGGAACTGAACGCCGTCGTCGGCCGCATGCTCGCGAGCCTTTACTCGAGCGGCCCGCGCGCGATGGTCGCGATCAAGAAGCTTATCCCAGAGGTCGCCGCCGCCCGTGTCGACGAGGCGCTCATGGACAGGGTGTCGGCCGTCATCGCTGATCTCCGCACCACCGCCGAGGCGCAGGAAGGCCTGTCCTCATTCCTCGAGAAACGCAAGACCGCCTGGTCCACGCCCGCGTCCGAAAAAACGAAAACAACGAACCGCCAAGACGCCAGGAAGAGCAAAAAGCAATAATTGAACCGCCAAGACGCCAAGAGAAACTTTACTCAAGAGTTAAAATGGCAACGAATCATCGCGGACCAGTCTGTTCTTCGTCGGTGATTCATTGAACACTGATTCTGCTTTTCTTGGTGGCCTTGGCGTCTTGGCGGCTCAATTCGGGTTTTGATTTCCATTATCGATCCCCTGGCGGTTTGATGAGCTTGCCAAAACGAGTAAAGCTGGTGGAAGTCGGCCCGCGCGACGGGCTGCAGAACGAGGCCGCGCCGGTTTCGACCGAAGTCAAGGTCGAGTTGATCCACCGGCTGCAGGACGCCGGGCTCTCCGTCATCGAAGCCACCGCGTTCGTCTCGCCCAAGTGGGTGCCGCAGATGGCGGACAACGCGCAGGTGATGGCCGCGATCCGCCGCAAGCCCGGCGTGTCCTACCCGGTCCTGGTGCCGAACAAAAAGGGGCTGGAAGGCGCGCTCGCCGCCGGGGCCGACGAGGTCGTCGTGTTCGGCGCCGCCACCGAGAGTTTCTCGAAGAAGAACACCAACTGCACCATCGCCGAAGGCCTGGCGCGCTTCGCCGAGGTGGCGAAAGAAGCACTCGCACACGGGCTCAAGGTGCGCGGCGACGTCTCGGTTTGCCTCGGCTGCCCGTACGAGGGCGAGGTGAAGCCCGAGGCGGTGGTCCGCGTCGCGCGCGAGCTCGACGCCATGGGCTGCTACGAGATCACCATCTGCGACACCATCGGTACCGGCACCGCGGGCAAGACCCGGACGGTGTACGAGGCGGTGATGAAGCACATACCCGCCCACCGGCTGGCCGGGCATTTCCACGACACCTACGGCCAGGCCGTCACCAACGTCTACGCCGCGCTGGAGTGCGGCGTGCCAACTTTCGACTCCTCGGTTGCCGGCCTCGGCGGCTGCCCTTACGCGAAGGGCGCCACCGGCAACGTCGCCACCG
>CAZOQY010000386.1:0-2771 GCA_964581835.1 uncultured Streptomycetaceae bacterium
GAACGAGCCGTTTCGCCGCGCTTTCGCCGATGGCAGCCCCCCGCCCGCCCTGCCGGACGGCTACCGCCAGGGCGAGGTCCACGAGGCCCGCAGCGGACGCTGGTTCCTGGTGCACGTGCAGCCGCTGCGCTGGATCGACGGACGCATCGCCCGGCTGCACATCGTGACCGAGGTGACCGAGCAGCGCCGCAACGAAGAGCTGTTCCTTCAGCAGCAGGAAAAACTGGCGATGACCGCGCGCCTGATCGCCGTCGGCGAGATGGCGACCACGCTCGCGCACGAGCTGAACCAGCCGCTCGCCGCCATCGCCAACTACAACAGCGGCTGCGCCCGGCGGCTGCGCTCGGGCGAATGGAACGCCGCCGAGCTGGCCGAGGCGATGGAGAAAGGGGCGGTGCAGGCCGAACGCGCCAGCAGCGTGATCCAGCGCCTGCGCGAATTCGTCGCGCGACGCCAGCCCAAGCTGGAAGCCTGCGACATCAACGAAGTGGTGCGCGGCGTGCGCTCCACCATCGAGGCGGAGGCGGCGAAACGCTCGGTGCGGCTGACGCTCGCGCTGTCCGAGCGCATCCCGTACGCGCGCGCCGACCAGACGCTGATGGAGCAGGTGGTCCTCAACCTGGCCCGCAACGGCATCGACGCCATGGACAGGACGCCCGCCGAGGCGCGCGAGCTGAGCATTCGCTCGGACGGCGGCACCGGCGGCGGCATGATCGAGGTCGAGATCGCGGACCGCGGCGGCGGCATCGCGCCCGAGCTCGAGGCCAACCTGTTCTCGCCGTTCTTCTCCACCAAGCCCGACGGCATGGGGCTCGGCCTGCACATCTCGCGCTCGATCGTCGAGGCGCACGGCGGTCATCTTTGGGTTACGCGCAACGGCGAGCGGGGCACGGTCTTCCATTTCTCGCTGCAGTCGGTCTACGCATGAAAGTCCGCGCATGAACGCCGGCGCCGGGACGAGGGTCATTTACGTGGTCGACGACGATGCCGCGTTCCGCGACTCGTTGCGCTGGCTGCTGGACTCCGCGGGTTACCGGGTGGAGCTGTTTCCCAGCGCCGAACGCTTTCTCGCCGCGTTCCGCGCCGGCAGCGGCACCTGCCTGCTGCTCGACGTGCGCATGCCGGGCTTGAGCGGCATCGAACTGCAGGCGGAGTTGAACCGGCGCGGCGAGGAAATCCCGATCATTTTTCTCACCGGCCACGGCGACGTGCCGATGGCGGTGGAAGCTGTCAAGAAGGGCGCCTTCGATTTCATCGAGAAGCCGTTCGCCAACAGCCGGCTGCTGGCGCTGCTCGAGCGCGTCGCGGCGATCGAGGTGCCGGCGCGGCAGGCGCGCGCGCAGCGGCTGTCGGCGGCCGCGCGGCTGGAAACCCTCACCGAGCGCGAGCGCGAAGTTCTCGACCGGGTCGCGGTCGGCCGGCGCAACCGGCAGATCGCCGAGGAGCTCGGCATCAGCGTGAAGACCGTCGAGGCGCACCGCGCGCGCGGCATGGAGAAGATGGGCGCGACCAGCATCGCGGAGGTGGTGCGCGCCGTGCTCGACGGCAAGGCGCCGCACTGAGCCGACGCTCGCGCGTCGCACTATTACCCCGCGGTATTAGGGTTATTCCCAATGGGCACTTGGCCCCGGGCTGGCTATTATCGCCGCGTCTTTCATGCAGCGGGTCGGAAGCGCTGAACGGCAGGCGACCATCGTTGTAAGGCTGCGTTAAGGTACGGATTATTTGTACTTTTCGCACCGCTGCGGTGCACCAGGTTTGTCCATGTAATATTGCACGGAATGCTCGCCATTCCGGGAAAAGTTGGTTAATATCGGTTTACATGGTGGACTGCCGTCGCGCATGCGGCGAGCGGGTCCCGCGAGGAGGATGCGGCCAGCCCGAGGCGTCTTGGCCCCGGCGCCGGAAGAGGGGATGGCCGCAATACCTGATTGGATGGGGGCTCTAATCAAGAGATGAGGGGGGAGCCGTCGTGTCATATCCGGCTTGTCGTACGCACGCCTCCACGCGTGCGCTCACCAATGGAGATCCCGCATGAAGTTCGACTGGCGCTATAACCGGGACTTTTTCGCCGGCCTGCTGTACATCCTGCTCGGCGCAGTGGGCATGTGGATCGCCCGCGACTACCCGTTCGGAACGGCACTGCGAATGGGGCCGGGCTACTTCCCGACCGTGCTGGGCGGCATGATGATCGCCTTCGGCGTCGCGGTACTGCTGATGGGCGTGAAAAACAACGAGAAGATCAAGGGCGGCTGGTCCATCCGCGCGATGATCATACTGCCGCTGTCGGCGGTCATCTTCGGCATCCTGATGGAAGAAGTCGGGTTCATCCCCGCCCTGGTGGCACTGATTCCCTGCGCGGCCGCGTCAGGCAGGGAATTCAGGTGGGTCGAGATCATCCTGCTCACCATCGGCCTCACCATCCTTTCCCTCGCCGTATTCATCTGGGGGCTGGGTTTGCCGTATCCGCTGATCAAAGGCCTGTGGGGATACTGACATGGAACTGTTCAACAACCTGATTTTCGGCTTCAGCGTCGCCCTGTCGCTGCAGAACCTCTGGTTCTGCTTCATCGGCGTTTTCCTGGGAACGCTGATCGGCGTGCTGCCGGGCATCGGCCCGCTCGCGACGATCGCGATGCTCCTGCCGATCACCTTCAACGTGCCGCCGGTCGCGGCGCTGATCATGCTGGCCGGAATTTATTACGGCGCGCAGTACGGCGGCTCCACCACCGCCATCCTGGTGAACCTGCCCGGTGAAACCTCGGCCGTGG
>CAZOQY010000387.1:0-2771 GCA_964581835.1 uncultured Streptomycetaceae bacterium
GTTATCGCGGACGGCCAGACGCTCGTGCCACGTGGCGCCCGCGCGCCGAGGGGCCGGTTCGCGGGAGATCAGCATGGCGGTAGGCGTGCTGATGGTGCGCGATAGTCTCAAGCGGGAGCAGGCGTTTGAATTATTGCGCAGTCACTCCCGTTCCCAGCGTCGGCCGATCGCGGAAGTGGCCCGGGAGCTGCTGGCTTCAGCGGAAAAGCTCCACGAGGTCGGCGGAGCGAAATCCCGGAACGGCCGCAGGCCCTGACTGCCCGGGGTCGTAGGGTGTGACGGGTTGGCAAAAGTTGCAAATGTCCGGTTTTACGTTTATAAACAGTCACGTCAGCACCCTTATCCCAGCTGCTGACGGGTAATACCTTCTACCAATAGCCGGCGTCGCCCAGACCCCGTGGCGTCGGCGTTCCAGGCCCAGATCCCGCCCGGCAACGCGTTACCGCGGATGGCGATCGGCTGCCCGCGGCGACGCCCAGGATACGGATGGCGTCGGTGAATGGACTAAACGGACCGTCCCCGCATTCGTCCTTGCCGCCCAAGGCGGGCGCGAGTGCGTCCACCGGGCGCGCCGAGCACGGGCGTCTGTCGGACAGCGCCGTGTTGACGGGCGCCTTCGCACTGGCGCTTGCGATCCTGGTGGCGGTCGCGGTGATCTCCTATCGCAACATCGCCCGGGCGCACGAGGAGTCGAGGCTGGTCGCCCATACGCACAAGGTCCTGTTCCAGATCGAGGAAGTGCTCTCGGTCCTGAAGGACGCGGAGACCGGGCAGCGGGGCTACATCATCACCGGCGAAGACCGCTTTCTCACCCCCTATCGCAATGCGATCGGACAGATCGCGGACGAACTCATCAGCCTGCGCCGGCTGATTCGCGACAACCCCAGGCAGGCGGCGCGGGCCAGCGAGCTCGAGGCACTCGTTGCCACCCGGCTGGCCCTCGTCGATTCCGGGATCGAGGCACGCAAGCGGGGAATCGAATACGGAATCGCGCATGCCCGCAGCGGCGAGGGCGAGGCGAAGATGGACGAAGTGCGCAAGCTGGTGGCGGCAATGAAGACCGAGGAGCTGGACCTGCTGGTGCAGCGCGAGTCCGACGCCCTCGGGAGCGCGGAGGCGACCCTGAGGGCGATCGTCGCGGGCAATTTCATCAGCCTGGCGATCATCGTTGCCGCGTTCCTGCTGCTGCGGCGCGAGAATCGCAGGCGCGGCGAGGCCGAACGCTCGGCGAGGCAATACGCGAGCGAGGTGGAGACGCTGTACGATCTGGCCCCCTGCGGCTATCACTCGCTCGACGTCGACGGCCGGTTCGTGAGGATCAACCGGACCGAGCTGGAGTGGCTGGGGTACTCGAGGGAGGAGGTACTCGGCCGGCTCAAGTTTTCGGATCTTCTGGCGCCTGAAAGCGTTGCCCGTTTCCGCGAGACCTTCCCCCGTTTCAAGGAGGCGGGGCGGATCGACGGCGTCGAGTTCGATCTGGTGCGCAAGGACGGCAGTCGCCTGCCGGTGGCGCTCAGTGCCGCAGCCGTGTACGACGGCAGCGGCAATTACCTGATGAGCCGTTCGACGATGTTCGACATCACCGAGCGCCGGCGAGCCGAAGCGAGCACCCTGGCCCTGAATGCGCAGTTGCAGGTGCGCGCCGCCGAGCTCGAGGCGGCGAACAAGGAACTGGAGAGTTTCAGCTATTCGGTATCGCACGATCTGCGCACGCCGCTGCGCGCAATAGACGGTTATTCGCGCATGCTGCAGGAAGACCATGACGGCAAGCTCGACGACGAAGGCCGGCGGCTGCTCGGTGTCATCCGGGAGAGCAGCCAGAGGATGGGACAGCTGATCGACGACCTGCTGGCATTCTCGCGCCTGGGCCGCAAGGCGCTGACGGCCGTCGAGATCGACATGCGGCGCATGGCGGAGGAGGTGCTGAAGGAAGTCGTGCCGGCAGCGGGGACGCCGGCGGTGAAGCTGGGCGCGCTGCCGCCGGCTTTCGGCGATCCGGCGCTGGTGCGGCAGGTGTGGGCGAACCTCCTGTCCAACGCGGTCAAGTTCAGCGGCAAGCGCGAGGCGCCGCGCGTCGAGGCGAGCGGCCGTGGCGACGGCGCGCACAACGTCTACTGCGTCAAGGACAACGGCGCGGGCTTCGACATGCGCTACTACGGCAAGCTGTTCGGCGTGTTCCAGCGGTTGCATCACGTCGGCGAGTACCCCGGCACGGGCGTCGGGCTCGCCATCGTTCAGCGCGTGGTGGCCCGGCACGGCGGCTGCGCCTGGGCCGAGGGCAAGGTGGGGGAAGGCGCGGCATTCTATTTTTCGCTGCCGAAAGTCGATCGAGTCGACAAGGAGCCAATGTGAGCGGTTTTGAGACGGTGGACATCCTGCTGGTGGAAGACAACCCGACCGACGCGGAGCTGACGATGCGCGCGCTGCGCCGCGGCAATCTCGCCAACCACATCACCTGGGTGAAGGACGGCGCGGAAGCCCTGGATTTCATCTTCAGGAACGGCGGCTACGCGGGGCGCCCGCCGGAGAACCCGAAACTGATCCTGCTCGACATCAAGCTGCCGAAAGTGGACGGCATCGAGGTGCTGAAGCAGATCAAGTCGGACGCGCGCACGCGGGTGATCCCGGTGGTCATGGTGACCTCCTCCGCGGAGGGGCGCGACATCACCGACAGCTACCAGATCGGCGCCAACAGCTACGTCGTCAAGCCGGTGGATTTCGAGCAGTTCAGCGAGACCGTGTCCCGGGCGGGTTTCTACTGGATGCTCGTG
>CAZOQY010000388.1:0-2769 GCA_964581835.1 uncultured Streptomycetaceae bacterium
GGGCGAGGCCGGGCGCGGGTAGACGAGGCAGCGCATGTCGAGTTCGACGTAGGACCAGGCGTAGTAGAGCCCGAGCGGGAAGCGGGTGAACAGGGTCAGGCGTCCCGGGCGCAGCAGGCCGCGGCGCCGCGCGGGCAGGCCGATCGTCGCCGGCACGGTCGAGCGTCCCGGCACGTCGACGAACGACGCCTCCTTGCGGTCGCGGGTGAGGCCGACGGCGTAGCGGTCGGTATCGGAGGCGTTCTCCAGGTGCAGCGTGAATTGCGCCGTGCCGCCCGCGAACACGGGGTTGGAGCGCCCGGCCGTCACGCGGAGGTTCGCCAGGTTGCGGAACGTGTGAATCATGGCGTTCACGCCGAGCGCGACCAGCAGGAAGGTCAGCACGAAGCCCAGCCCCAGCGTGTAATTGATCGAGCCGGTGAGCATGACCAGCAGCACCAGCGCGAACGACAGGCCCTGGCGCGTCGGCAGGATGAACACCCGCCGCTGCACCAGCACGACCGCGCCGGGTTCCGGCCCCCGCAGCTGGAAGAGCCAGTTGGTGAAGCGGTTCCTGAGCGCCGCGTACATCGGTAATGGGTTATGCGTAATGGGTCATGCGTGACAACGGGGCCTTTATGGGTTTGCGCATCACCCATTACCCATCACGCATTACGGAATCGGGACCTGCTTCAGCAGCTGCTGCGCGACGTCGGCGCCGTTGGCCCGGGTCACTTCCGCGGTGGAGACCAGGCGGTGGCCGACGACCACGGGCAGCACGGACTGAACGTCCTCGGGCACGACGTGATCGCGTCCCGCCATCAGGGCCCAGGCGCGGGCCGCGTGCAGCAGCGCCAGCGCCGCCCGCGGCGAGAGGCCGTTGACGTAGTCGGCCGAGCGGCGCGTATGGTCGGCCAGCGCCTGCACGTAGTCGAGCAGCGCGCCCGAGGCGTGCACCTGGTGCGCGCTGTGCTGCAGGCCGGCCAGTTCCTGCGGGCTCATGGCGGGCTTCATCGCGGCGAGCAGGTCGCGGCGGTCCTCTCCCTGCAGCAGCGCGCGCTCCGCGCCGCCGTCGGGATAGCCCAGGTGGATGCGCATCAGGAAACGGTCGAGCTGCGATTCGGGCAGCGGGAAGGTGCCGACCTGGTAGGAAGGGTTCTGAGTGGCGATGACGAAAAACGGCTCGGGCAGCTTGCGCGTCTCGCCCTCGGTCGTCACCTGGTGCTCTTCCATGGCCTCGAGCAGCGCGCTCTGCGCCTTGGGTGTTGCGCGGTTGACCTCGTCGGCCAGCACGACCTGGCTGAAAATCGGCCCGGGGTGGAACTGGAAGCCGCCGCTGTCCCGGTTGTAGATGGAGACGCCGATGATGTCGGCGGGCAGGAGGTCGCTGGTGAACTGGATGCGCTGGAACGCGAGGCCGAGCGAGGTCGCCAGCGCGTGCGCCAGCGTCGTCTTGCCCACGCCCGGGATGTCCTCGATCAGCAGGTGGCCGCGCGCGAGCAGGCAGGCGATCGCGAGCCGGATCTGGTTTTCCTTGCCGAGGATGATGCTGCCGACCTGCGCGACGACTTTCTCGATCTGCTGGGCCATGTTTTTCGAATCGGGAATGTGCGACGAGTTTGCCACATCCCGTGGTTTTAGTCCCGTGTCAGGCATCACGCCGTTTCTCCCTGTAGCAGATTTTTCTCCACGCGCATCGTGCGCGGATCCCGTTCGTCGAAATGCGTGCTGAAGCCCAGCCGCGACATGAGTTGCAGCATCTTGTGGTTGGATGCGAGCACTTCGCCGTGCATCACGCGCATGCCGGCTCCCCGTGCCGCGGCCATCAGCGCTTCCATCAGCCGCCTGCCGAGACCCCTGTGCTGCCAGGCATCGGCGACCACGATCGCGAACTCGCAGCGCCGGGGATCATCGCCCGACACGTAGCGCGCCACCGCGATCTGGGTCTCCCGGCCCTTGTCCGTGGTCACGGCGATCAGCGCCATGTGGCGTTCGTAGTCCACCCGGGTGAAGTGCGCAAGCATCCTGGGCGACAGTTCGCGCACGGTGTCCATGAAGCGGAAGTAACGCGATTCATCCGAGAGATTTTTCACGAATGCCTGCTCGATCTCCGCGTCCTCCGGCCGTATCGGCCGGATCGTGACCGCGGCGCCGTCCCCGAGCGTCAGTCGTTGGACCAGGTGATCGGGGTAGGGTTGCATGGGGATAGCCCGAAATACGCCGGGCAATGTGGAATGGATGCGTGGAATGGATGCGGGCCATTATATTATTGCGGCATGACGATCGCGTACATCACCCATCCGGAATGCCTGCTGCACGACATGGGAGCGGGGCATCCGGAGTGTCCGGCGCGGCTGCGGGCGGTCGAGGACCAGTTGATCGCGTCGGGCCTGATCAGCTTCCTGCACCACGTCGAGGCGCCGCTCGCCGGGCGCTCTCAGCTCGAGCGGGTCCACGCGCCGGGTTATCTCGACGCGCTGGAGGAGATCTCGCCGGCGCGGGGGCTCGCCCATCTCGACGCCGATACCGCGATGAACCCGCACACGCTGGCGGCGGCGCGGCACGCGGCGGGCGCCGCCATTCTCGCGACCGACATGGTGATTCGCGGCGAAGCGGACGCGGCGTTCTGCAACGTCCGCCCGCCCGGCCATCACGCGGAGCGCGCCCGCGCCATGGGCTTCTGCCTCCTCAACAACGTGGCCGTCGCGGCGGCGCACGCGCTCGAGGCGCACGGATTGAAGCGCGTGGCCGTGGTCGACTTCGACGTGCATCACGGCAACGGCACCGAGG
>CAZOQY010000389.1:0-2753 GCA_964581835.1 uncultured Streptomycetaceae bacterium
GGGCAAGACCGACCAGGTCCGCGCCCACAAGTACCTCGCCTTCATCCATTGCGTCTCCGGGCGCGACGCGCGCTGCCGCGACGAGTTCCGCGCGGCACTGAAGATCGACCCTTCCTTCGAGCTCGCGGCGAACGAGGCCGGCCACCCGATCTGGGGACCGGTGTTCCGCAGCGTCAAGGGCCGCCGGTAAAAATTTGAACCGCCAAGACGCCAAGAGAAACAGAACAGTCGAACCGCAAAGGCGCGGAGAGAACCGGCCAGGGAATGAAACCGTATGTTGGAAGTCCTGTTCTCCGTGTTTCTGCGAATCGAATTTTGTTCCTCTTGGCGTCTTGGCGGTTCAATCCGGTTCTGATCTTATGATTCTCTCTGCGCCTCTGCGGTTAATTTGATGGAAACAACGCGCACACTCGGCCGCTACGAGATCCTTGCCGAACTCGGCAAGGGCGCGATGGGCGTCGTCTACCGCGCCAACGACCCGATGCTGTCCCGGACGGTCGCGATCAAGACCGTCATCATGTCGGACGATCCGCAGGAGATGGCGGAGTACGAGGCGCGCTTCACGCAGGAAGCCAAGGCCGCCGGCGGCCTCAATCACCCCAACATCGTCACCATCTACGATATCGGCAGGAGCGGCAACGTCGCCTTCATGGCGATGGAATTCCTCGACGGCGGCGAGCTGCGCACCATGATGAAGGCGGGAACGCCGGTCCCAGCCCCGCGCGCGGTGGAAATCGCGGCACAGATCGCGGAGGGCCTGGCCTACGCGCACCAGCACGGCGTCGTGCACCGCGACGTGAAGCCAGCCAACATCATGATCCTCGAGAACGGCCTCGCGAAGATCACGGATTTCGGCATCGCGCGCATGCGCTCGGCCGAGGTCAAGACGCAGACCGGGGTCGTGCTGGGCTCACCGCGCTACATGTCGCCCGAGCAGGTCGCGGGCAAGCGCGCCGAGCCGCGCTCGGACATCTTCTCCCTCGGCGTGATCCTCTACGAGATGCTGACCGGCAAGCCGGCGTTCACCGGCGAGGACGTGACCTCGGTCATGTACCAGATTCTCAACATCGTGCCGCCGCCGCCGAGCTCGATCAACCCGGGCGTGCCGGCGGTACTCGACTTCATCGTTGCCAAGGCGCTCGCCAAGGCGTCCGACGACCGCTACCAGGACGCCGCCGAGCTCGCCCGCGACCTGCGCGACAGCGCGAAGCAGGTCGCCGCCACCGCGCAGGCAACCGCGCTCGCGAGCACGGTACCCCTGCCGAAACTCGACACCGAGGCGGCACAGGCCCTCGCCCGCTCGCTGCCGGGAGATCGCCGCGCCGACGCCGAGGTCGCCGCCGTCGACACCGCGCCGACGCTCGGGCTCTCCAAGGCGTTCGATTCCCTCGAGGCGACGAGCAAGCTCGCCGCCAAGACCGGCATGGCCGATGCGCTCAAGGGCGTGCCCGGCGCGATCGACGGCTCGCCGACGGAGGCGCGCGCGATGGTCGGCGAGATGCGCAAGGGGCCGGGCTGGAGCAGGCAGGACAAGGCCATTTTCGCCGCCAGCGTCGCCGGGGCGACGGTTGTCGGCGCTATCATCGTACTGGCGTAGAAAAAGCGCGGGCACAGCGCTCGCGGCAACCGAAGCGCATCGGCAGCTCGCGCTTTTTCAATATGAAGATCCAGGATATAGAAGCCATTGCCATCGAAATTCCGCTCAAGCGGAATTTCGGCGGGAGCACCTACTCGGTTCTCAAGCGCTCCACCGTCATCACCCGCATCCGCACCGACGAGGGCCTCACGAGCGAGGTCTACAACGGCGACAACCGCGAGCACAGTCCCGGCATCGCGCGCCTGATCCACGAGCAACTCGCCCCGCGAGTGAAGGGCCTGGACATCCTCGAGGTCGAGCGCGCCTGGCAGGCCATGTTCGATCTCACCCACACCCTCGGCGACCGCAAGACGCTGCTCGAAGCCATCGCCTGCGTGGACTGCGCGCTGTGGGACCTCGTCGGCAAGTCGAAGGGCAAGAGCGTGCGCGACCTGCTGGGCGGCGACCGCGCGCAGCTGCCGATCATCTCCATCGGCGGTTACTACATGGCGGGCAAGACCCTCGCCGACTACGGCCGCGAGATGGAGCAGTACCGCGCCGCCGGCATGGCCGGCTGCAAGTTCAAGGTCGGCGGCCTCCCGCCCGAAGAGGATTTCAGGCGGGTGGAAGCCGCGCGCAAGGCGGCCGGACCGGATTTCCTGCTGGTGGTGGACGCCAACCGCGGCTGGAACCTGCACGACGCCATCCGCTTCTCGCGCATGATCGAGCCATTGAACATCGGCTGGTTCGAGGAGCCGTGCCACTGGTACGACGACGCGGCGATGATGGCGCGCGTGCGCCGGGAAACGCGCATTCCCGTCACCGCCGGTCAGTGCGAGATCACCAGCCACGGCGTGCGCCGCCTGGTGGACGCCGGCGCGGTGGACTACGTGAACTTCGACGTCTCGGAAGGCGGCGGCGTCACCGACTGGCGCCGCGCCGCGGAAATCTGCCGGGCCGCCGGCGTGCGGATGGCGCACCACGAAGAATCCCAGATATCGCGCCAGCTACTCGCCGGCGTGCCGCACGGCACCTACGTCGAGTGCTTCGCCGACCCCGACCGCGACCCGGTGTGGCAAACGATGTGGGCCAACCGCCCGGCGATCCGCAACGGCATGATGGACGTCGGCGACGGCCCGGGTTTCGGCATCGAACTCGACTGGAAGATGGTCGAGCG
>CAZOQY010000390.1:0-1447 GCA_964581835.1 uncultured Streptomycetaceae bacterium
CGTCCACCAGGTCCCCGATCGGCCGCTCGTGCATGCGCGCCACGCCGTCCAGGCGATATTCGCCCCCCATCAGCGCCAGCACCGCCGTGAGCGGGCGGAATACCGTGCCGGCGTTGCCGAGCGAAAGTTGCGCGCGCTTGACCGGAAAGTTACCGTCCGCCCCGCGCACCTTCACCACCTGCGCGCCGGCATGGCTCCATTCGACACCCAGCACGCGCAACGCCTCGAGCATGACCTGCGTGTCGTCGGATTCCAGCAGGTCGCGCACCAGCGTTTCGCCCGACGCGAGCGCGGCGAGCAGCAGGATGCGGTTGGAGATACTCTTGGAGCCCGGCAACCTGATGGTGCCGTGCACGCGGCGTATGGGGCCCAGGTCCAGATGGTCCAAGATTGCCCCCGCCGTCACGAACGCTTCTTCAGCAGCCACTTCTCGCGCGCGCCGCGAGCCGCCGCGAACATGCGCCGCAACTCCGCCGCGTCGGCGCCGTCGATCGCCGCGCGCATCGCCTCGAGCTCGTTCTCGTAGTCTTCCAGCGCGGCCAGCAGCGCGTCGCGGTTCGCGACGCAGATATCCGCCCACATCTCCGGCGAGCTGCCCGCGATCCTGACGGTGTCGCGCAAGCCGCCGGCGGACAAGCCGAAGAGCCGGGGGGCATTGGGCCGCCGGGCCAGCATGTTGACGAGCGCGTAGGCGACGATATGCGGCAGGTGGCTCACGCCGGCGAGGATGGCATCGTGCTCCACGGCGCCCAGCTTCACCACGCGCGCGCCGCAAGCCTTCCAGGCCCGCTCGACCAGCCGCGTGGCCGCAGCCGCGGTTTCCCGCTGCGGGGTCAGGATCACGTTCCGGTCGCGGAAAAGCGCCGGAAAGGCCGCGCCCGCGCCGCTCTTCTCGGTACCGGCGATGGGATGCCCCGGCACGAAACGGGGGAAATGCCCCGGCAAAAAACGCCGGGCACAGGCGATCACGTCGCGCTTGGTGCTGCCACCGTCGGTAATCACGGCATGCGCGGGAAGATGCGGCGCGATCGCCGTCATCACCGCCGGCATCTGCCCGACCGGCGTGGCAAGCAAAACCAGATCAGCGTCGCGCACCGCACGCGCGGGATCCTGGGACGCCTCGTCGACGACCTTCAGCCTGAGGGCCTCGACGAGGTTGCGGCGGGTGCGCCCCACGCCCACGACGCGCTTCACCGCGCGCGCGCGCTTCAACGCCAGCGCGAACGAGCCGCCGATCAGCCCGGTGCCGATCACGACCAGCTTGTCGATACGCAGTTTTGCACTCATACCCGTATAGGTTTCTCGCGGCTTACGGTCTATCCGGCGACCGCGCGAACATCACTCACGCCGCGATTGCGCGTTCCAGGGCCGCGAGAAACCTTGCATTCTCCGTTTCCAGCCCGATGGTAACCCGCAGGTGCTGCGGCATGCCGTAGCTGGCGATCGG
>CAZOQY010000390.1:1547-2738 GCA_964581835.1 uncultured Streptomycetaceae bacterium
ACCCGCAGGCCCGCGAGGCCGTAGATCTTGGAAAAGGTGCGCGTCACCACCAGGTTCGGGTAACGCGCGAGCCAGCCGAAGCTGTCCGACCTCAACTCCTCCGGCAGGTACTCGTTGTAGGCCTCGTCCAGCACCACCAGCACTTCCTTCGGCAGCGCGGCGATGAACTCCTCGAGTGGCCGCGGCTCGACCAGCGTGCCGGTCGGGTTGTTGGGATTGGCAATGAAGATGAGGCGCGTCTTCGCCGTGACCGCGCGCCGCATCGCCGCCAGGTCGTGGCCGTAGTCCTTCGCCGGCACCTCGACGCCGGCCGCGCCGGCCGCCTGCACCGCCAGGGGATAAACGGCGAACGCATGCCGGGAATAGACCGCCTCCAGGCCGGGTGCGAGGAACGCGCGCGCCGCCATCTCGAGCACGTCGTTCGAGCCGTTGCCGAGAACGATGCCTTCCTGCGCAACGCCGTGGCGGCGGCAAAGCGCCTGTTTCAGTTCGTAGCCATTGCCGTCGGGATAGCGCGCGAGGTCCGCCAGCGTGGACTCGATGGCGCGCCGCGCAAGCGGACTCACGCCGAGCGGGTTTTCGTTGGAAGCGAGCTTGATGATGCCCGACTCCTCCAGCCCCAGCTCGCGCGCCAGCTCGGAGATCGGCTTGCCGGGCTGATACGGCGCGATGGCGCGGATGTAGCCGGGGGCGAGGTCGCAAATGTCCATGGAAGGCGTGATTCGTGATTGGTGAGCCGTGAGTCGATGAACCGTTATTTTCGCTTGTCACGATTCACGACTCACGACTCACGCTTTTTCAGGTGGTGGCTGCCGGGTAGGAGCCGAGGTTCTTGAGGAACGACGCTTTCTGCTTCAGTTCCGCGAGCGAGCGCGCCACGTTGGCGTCCTGCTGGTGGCCGTCGATGTCCACGTAGAACACGTATTCCCATAACCCGGAGCGTGCCGGCCGCGACTCGAACCGGGTCATGCTGACCTGGTTGGCCGCGAGCGGCGTCAGCAGATCGTGCACCGCGCCCGGCACGTTGCGCGTGGAGAGTATGAGCGAGGTCTTGTCCCGGCCCGACGGCGCTGCGTCGTGCCGGGCGATGACCAGGAAACGCGTGGTGTTCCTCGCCTCGTCCTCGATGTTGCGCGCGATCAGCTTGAGGCCGTAGAGCGCGGCGGCCGTGGCCGGACCGACCGCCGCCGC
>CAZOQY010000391.1:0-2733 GCA_964581835.1 uncultured Streptomycetaceae bacterium
GTTCTTCGCGCCTTCCTCGAGCGAGTCCCATATCGTGTGCCAGCCGATGCCCTCGCGCGTGGATTTCCGCAGCATCGCCACCGGGATGCAGGAGAGGGTGCCGGCGAGCGCGCAGTAGGGCGCGCTGTAGCCCGCGATCAGGCCGCCGAGGATCACCGCGAGCGGGATGAACAGGTGGCCGCGCTCGCGCATGACCTGGCCCAGTCGCGGGATTTCCGAGCGCGGCAGTCCGAGGAGACCCACGCGCTTCGCCTCGAAGTGCACGGCGAAGAACACGGCGACGTAGTACAGGATGGCGGGAATCAGCGCCCACAGCGTGACCTGGAAATAGCTGACCGCTAGGAATTCAGCCATGACGAAGGCCGCGGCGCCCATGATCGGCGGCATGATCTGGCCGCCGGTGGAGGCCACCGATTCCACCGCGGCGGCGAACGGCGGCCGGAAACCGGAGCGCTTCATGAGCGGAATGGTGATGGGCCCGTCCACCAGCACGTTGGCCACCGCGCTGCCGGAGACGGTGCCGAACAGGCTCGAGCTGACCACCGCCACCTTGCCGGGGCCGCCGGCGGAGTGCCCGGTCAGCGACAGCGCGAAATCCATGAAGAGGCGCCCGATGCCGGTGCGCTCCATGAAGGCGCCGAAGATCACGAACATCATCACGTAGGCCGCGGAGACGCCGAGCGTCGTGCCGAAGATGCCCTCGGTCGTGAGGTACATGATCTCGATCAGCTGCTCGGGCCGTGCCTTGGCGACGAACAGGCCGTAGCCCAGGAAGACGACGGCGGTGAGCGGCAAGGCCCAGCCGATTACACGCCGCGTCGCTTCCAGCACCAGCAGCGTGAAGATCACGCCCAGCACGAGCTCGATCGTCTCCGGGTCCTCCACGAACACGAAGCGGCTGACGAGGCGTTCGTGCTCCCACCAGACGTAGAAAATGGTGACGGCGGTGACCGCGATCAGCAGCCAGTCGAGCCAGGAAGCGCGTGGTGCGCTCGTTCCGGCCCCCACGATGCCGCCCGCATCGTCGCGGATAGCGCCCTCGCCGGCGGTCGCCGGCCGGAAGCTCGGGTAGAGCAGAAACACCAGCACCATCGCGAACAGCAGGTGGGTGCCGCGGAAGAAGAAGGCCTGCGGCGCGCCGATGAAGGCGACGACGAGGTGATAGACCGACATGCCGACCGCGGTCAGCGCGATCGCGATCCTGAGCAGGCGTTCGTAAGACATCGTCATCGAATGCGGTCCGAAAAAACGGCGGCGCGGTATTCCGCGCCGCCGTTATGGCATCTACACGATACTAAAGTACCTTGACTTCGCGGTAGAACTTGCGCGCGCCGGGGTGGTAGGGCACGCCGACGTCGGTGGCCATGTCCTTCGGCGTCAGGCCTTTCACCGCCGACACCACGTTGCCGAGGTTGTCCATGTTCTGCGCGATCGCTTTGGTGATCTTGTAGACCAGGTCTTCCGGCGCCGAGCAGCGCATCATGAGGTGGGTCCAGGTGCCGATGGTCTGGACGTCCTTGTCCTGGCCGGGATAGCTGCCGGCCTTGATGATGCGCTTGTCGTAACCCTTGTTGATCTTCTGCAGCGCGCGCAGCTTTTCGTCGGGGACGGCCAACACGGTGATCTTGCGTGCCGAGCCGAGGTCCATCACCGCGGAGGCCGGCACCGTGGTAATCAGGGTGAACACCTGCGCGTGGCCGTCCTTCAGCTGTCCGACCGAGTCGGTGTAGGAACCGAAGTTGACCTTGCGCAGCTTGGCGTAGTCGAGGTTGTAGACCTTCAGCAGATCGCGCGTCATCTGCTCGCCGGTGTTGCCTTTCTGCTGCGTGGTGAGGACCTTGCCCGCAGCATCGCCCATGGTCTTCATGCTGGCGTCGGCCAGCGCCACGGCGTGGAAGTACTGGAAGTAGAGCGTCGCGACCTGGCAGACGTTGTCCATCTTCTGCTTGAAGGGCTCGTTGCCCATCACGCCGTCGTACGACGACACCGAATTGCCGAAGCCCATTTCCGCCTTGTTGTTCTGCACCCCGATCACGTTGGAGATGCCGGCGCCTGGGGCGACCTGGCCGCTGGTGCCGGGAACGTTCTTCTCGACGATGCCCTGGATCGCGCCGGCGAGGGGATACCAGGAGCCGCCTTGCGGGCCGGACATGATGCGGATCAGCTGGGCGGTGGCGGGGGAACTCAGCAAAACGGCCGCCAGCGCGGCGGTGCAGAAAAGGGAATAGCGCGCGACTTTCATGACCCCTCCTTCTTCTTTATGGTGTGCCGCGTTACCGGATCACGGTACGCGGTTTCGCAGATTGTGTGGCGCTGCCCGGTGCCCGTCAAGCGCCGGACGGCCGGCCGATTAGCAGGTTGTTGAAACAGCCGGCTAGCGCTTCAGCCAGGGCTGGATCCAGCCGAGCCCCGCGTCGGTGGTGGTCGCCGGCTTGTATTCGCAGCCGATCCAGCCCGCGTAGCCGAGCCGGTCTATGTGGCCGAACAGGAAGGGGTAATTGATCTCCCCGGTGCCGGGTTCGTTGCGCCCCGGGTTGTCGGCGAGCTGCAGGTGGGGAATCATCGCCATGTTGGATGAGAGTGTGCGGGCGAGATCGCCCTCCATGATCTGCATGTGGTAGATGTCGTACTGCACGAACAGGTTGTCCGAGCCGACCGCCTGGATGATGTCCAGCGCCTGCCGGGTGTAGTTCAGGAAGAAGCCGGGGATGTCGCGCGTGTTGATCGGCTCGA
>CAZOQY010000392.1:0-2719 GCA_964581835.1 uncultured Streptomycetaceae bacterium
GTGCCGCCGCGCGGGACGCCGACGTCCGGCAGGATCGCGCTGCCACAGCAGGCGACGAGCAGCATGGACGCGATTACCCGGGGCACGCTCGACGGCCTGTCGCTGCTCCTCGGCATCGTGGCCATGCTGATCGTGCTGATCGCGCTGGTGTCGCTCGTCAATCTCGGGCTGGGTCTTTTGCCCGGCTGGAACGGCGCGCCGTTGACGTTGCAGCGCATGCTGGGCTGGCTGATGGCGCCGCTCGTCTGGCTCGCCGGAATTCCGTGGGGCGAGGCGACGGCGGCGGGCGCGCTGATGGGCACGAAGACCGTGCTGAACGAATTCATCGCCTACGTGGACCTGTCGCGACTACCGGCCGACGCCCTGAGTCCGCGCAGCCGGCTGATCATGACCTACGCCCTGTGCGGCTTCGCCAATTTCGGCAGCCTCGGCATCCTGATCGGCGGCATGGCGACGATGGTGCCGGAGCGGCGCGACGAGATCGTCGCGCTGGGCCTGCGCTCGATCGTCGCCGGCACGCTCGCCACGCTGATGGTGGGCGCGGTGGTGGGGGTCATAATCTAAGTCACGAGTCGCGAGTCACGGGTAACGAGTCACGGGTAACTAAAAGCCATCTCAAAAATGCTCAAAACCAGATCAGCCACAGAGAGCACAGAGAAAACAGAGGGAGACCGGTTTTCAGGCCAGGGTTCTTCTCTGTGAACTCTGTGTTCTCTGTGGCTAAACGGGGTTTTTGAGATAGGTTCTAGTTACAAGTAATAAGGCAAAAAAGGAAAATCGATGAGCAAGATCGTTGAAGTGAAGACGCACCCGGTGGCAATCCAGCTCAAGAAGACGCTGTGGACCGCGCACGAGGAGCTGAAGGATTTCAGCACGATACTCGTGGAAGTTCGCACCGACGACGGACTCACCGGCGTCGGCCAGATTCACGGCTCGCCGATGAAGTCCATCTGCGAATGGGTCGCGCGACTGGGCGAGATCATCCGCGGCATGGAGGCGACCAACACCGTGACCGTCTGGGAAAAGATGTTCTCGCTGACCTCGCCGCGTCCCAACGGCATGGGCGGGGCCGACGGCCTGATGCCCGCGCCGTTCGTGCGCGGCGCGCGCCCGCAGATCATGTCGGCGATCGCGGGCATCGATATTGCCCTGTGGGACATACGCGGGAAGGCCGCCGGGATGCCGGTATACCGCCTGCTGGGCGCGGAGAAGCGCCCGCTCTTTACCTACGCCACCGGCGGCTACTACCAGCTGGGCGCCCCGAACAAGGTCTATGCCGACGAGCTGGCGAGCTTCGTGGCCGCGGGCTTCAAGGCGGTGAAACTCAAGACCGGGGGCTTCGCGGTGAAGGAGGAGGCGAGGCGGGTCGCCGAGGTCCGCGCCGCGATCGGCAAGGACACCCTGCTGATGCTCGACATGAACGCGCCCTACGACATCGACGACTGCATCGCGTTCGCGCGCGCGGTCGAGCCGTCGGACATCTTCTGGCTGGAAGAGCCGCTGCACTGGTACCTGCAGCCGGCGGATTTCGTGCGCCTGGCCCAGGCCACGCACATCCCGCTTGCCCACGGCGAGCGCGAACTGACGCGCTTCACGGTGCGCGACTTCATCGCCTCGGGCGCGATCCGCTACGTGCAGTTCGACTCGACCCGCTACGCCGGCTTCACCGAGGCGCTGCGCGTCGCGCAACTGGCCGAGCAGCACGGCGTCATGATCGCGCCCCATACCGTCCCTGAGATTCACGGCCACCTGCTCATGGCCTTCCCGCGCTGCGGTTACGCGGTGGAATCGCACGGCAATGAGGAGCGGGACCCGCTCTCGCACCACCTGTACAAGGAGCCCGTGGAGAGGAAGGGCAGCTACGTCCATCTCAACGACAAGCCCGGCTTCGGGGTCGAGATCGACTGGGCGTTCGCAAGGAAGCACGCAGCCTGACGGCTCCCTAAATCTCCACGGCGGGATTATCATGGCCCGCAGACACCGGACCAAACATGCTCGTCAACTGCGCCGCGTACCAGAACGGGAAGAAGCTGGGCGACATCCGCAAGGATGAGATCCACGAGTACCTCTCCCGCGCCGGCTGTTTCGTGTGGGTGGCGCTGAAGGACGCGACACCCGAGGAGCTGGCCGAGATGCAGCAGCAGTTCGGCCTGCACGAGCTGGCGGTGGAGGACGCGCACCACGGCCACCAGCGTCCCAAGATCGAGGAGTACGGCGACTCGCTGTTCGCGGTGCTCCATACCATCGAGCCGGAAGGCGACGAGTTGCGCGTGGGCGAGGTGGACATCTTCGTCGGCAAAAACTACGTGATGTCGATACGCAACCACTCCGAGCAGGGTTTCACCAGCGTGCGCGCCCGCACCGAGCGGGAGCCACACCTGCTGAAGCACGGCGCGGCGTTCGTGTTCTACGCGCTGATCGACGCGGTGGTGGACCGTTATTTCCCGGTCCTCGATGCTGTGGAAGACGAGCTCGAGGCCGTGGAGGCGCGCATCTTCGACGGCAGCCCGGGGCGCGAGAACATCGAGGCGCTCTACGCCATCAAGCAAAAGCTGCTGGTGCTGAAGCATGCGGTGGGCCCGCTGCACGAGGCGGTCGGCAGGCTCTACGGCGGGCGCGTGCCGGCGGTCTGCACCTATACCCAGGAATATTTCCGCGACGTGGCCGACCACCTGCTGCGGCTGAACCAGTCCATCGACGGATCGCGCGACATGGTGAT
>CAZOQY010000393.1:0-2701 GCA_964581835.1 uncultured Streptomycetaceae bacterium
CCTTCTCCAGCCCGAGATCGAGCAGGCCCGCGACGAAGCGCTCGGCAACGCCGCGTCCGACCGGCCGGTAGTCCTGCTCGAAGCGCAGCATGGCGTGGAACGCGGTCTCGCCCTGGCGCTCGGCCAGGTGGCTTTCGATGACCAGCAGCCTCACGTCGCGCGCCTCGTCCGCTGCCGGGTCGAGTTGCCACAGCAGCCGCGCCGCGTATTCGCGCGCCGTGGCAGCCCGGCCCGCGGCCACCGCGGCGCGGGTCCCGGCGAGCAGGCACTGGCGCAGGAACGGCTGAGGCAGGCCGGCCGGCAGCGCGGCGGTACGCTTCAGCGCTTCGTCGTTGCGCTTCATTTCGACGAGGAGGTTCAGGCGCAGAATTTCCCACTCGGCCCAGCCCGCCACGCCGCTGTCGGCCGGCTGCAGTTTCTCGACGCGTGCAAGCGCGAGGTGCGGCGCGCCGGAGGCGGCGAATGCGCGCGCGGTCTCCAGTGCCGGGGCGGCGCCCGCGCAAATCATTAACAGGATCGCGATCAGGATACGCATCAGCTCATTTTATCGCCCGAGGGCGCCGCCCAATGATGGGCAGTCACAATAAAAAAGGCGGCATCGCCGCCTTTTTTGAAACCACGTCCGGACCGCTTACTGCTGGGCTTCGCCCTGGTCGACGTCGATCTCGAGCTTCTCGCGAATGCGGGCCGCCTTGCCGGTGCGCGCGCGCAGGTGGTAGAGCTTGGCGCGCCTCACGTCGCCGCGGCGCTTGACCTCGATGCTGGCGATCAGCGGCGAATAGGTCTGGAACGTGCGCTCGACGCCCTCGCCCGAGGAAATCTTGCGCACGATGAACGAGGAGTTGAGTCCGCGGTTGCGCTTGGCGATCACCACGCCCTCGTAAGCCTGCACGCGCTTGCGGTCGCCTTCGACGACGTTCACGTTGACGATCACGGTGTCCCCGGCCGAGAAGTCGGGAACTTCCTTGCCGAGACGCTTGATCTCGTCGGCCTCGAGTTGCTTGATGATGTCCATGCTCATTCTCCTGTTACTCGTCCTTGCGATTCTTTCTTGAATTCTTCCAACAACGCGCTCTCGTCCGCCGAAAGCGCGCGCTTCTCCAGCAAATCCGGCCGCCTCTGCCACGTCCTGCCCAGCGCCTGCTTCAGCCGCCAGCGGGCGATTCCCGCGTGGTTGCCCGACAGCAGCACCGGCGGCACCCCCACGTCCCCGTACGACTCGGGGCGGGTGTAGTGCGGGCAATCGAGCAGCCCGTTCACGAACGAGTCCTGGCTCGCCGACTCCGCATCGCCCAGCGCCCCGGGCAGCTGCCGCACGATCGAGTCGATCAGCACCATCGCCGCCAGCTCGCCGCCCGACAACACGTAATCGCCGATCGAGATTTCCTCGTCGACCGCGCGGGCGATCAACCGCTCGTCCACGCCCTCGTAACGCCCGGCGAGCAGGACCAGCCCCTGCAACGCCGACAATTCCATCACCCGCCGGTGGTTCAGCAGCCGCCCCTGAGGCGACAGGTAAACCACCTTCGTCTGCTTCGCGCCGGCGCTCTTCTGCCGCTGGCGCGCCGCCTGGAGCGTTTTTTCCAGCGGCTCCGCCATCATCACCATGCCGGGGCCGCCGCCGTAGGGCCGGTCGTCCACCGTGCGGTGGCTGTTTGCCGCGAATTCCCGCGGGTTCCACGCCACCAGATCGAACAGCTTCCGCTCCCGCGCCCGGCCCGTCACGCCGCTTTCGGTGACGGCTTCGAACATCTCCGGGAACAGCGTAACGACATCGAATTGGAACATCGTCCCCAGTCTTTGCTCTGGAGTGGGGGATCAAAAGGGGCTCTCCCTTTTTCAACCCCTAATATTCAGAGCTCCAATCCACCCGCACTACCCCGGCGGCAATATCCACTTCCCGAATCACCTGCGCGATGAACGGGATCAACCGCTCGCGCTCACCCTCTACCACCAGCACGTCGTTCGCGCCGGTCTGCATGATCCCGGCGATCCTGCCCAGGTCCTGCGACCCGGTGTTCACCACCGCGAGCCCGATCAGATCGGCCCAGTAATACTCGCCGCTGCGCGCTTCCGGCAACTGCGACCGCGGCACCGCGATATCGCTGCCTCTCAGTTGCGCCGCCGCGTCGCGGTCGCCGCAGCCGGACAACCTGGCCACGACCAGTTTCTCCGAGTGCGCCTTGCCTTCCGTCACTTCGACTTCCTGCCAACCGCCCCCGCGTCCCAGCCACCAGCTGGTATAGGCGAGGAGATTTTCTGCCTTCGCGGTGAGCGGCTGGACTTTCACCCAGCCCTTGACGCCGAACGGGGCGGTGATCCGCCCCATCACCACCAGATTCTCAGGCGGCTTTCTGTGCACCGAGTTGCTTGACGAGCCGCGCCACTGTGTCGGAAACCTGCGCGCCCTTGCTCTTCCAGTGCGCCAGCCGCTCGCCGTCGATGCGCAGCCGCTCGCTGCTGCCCTCCGGCGCCTTGGGATTGTAGAAACCGATGCGCTCGATGAAGCGGCCGTCGCGCGAACGGCGCGAATCGGCGACCACCAGATTGAAAAACGGACGCTTCGTGGCGCCGCCTCGTGCCAAACGTATGACGACCATGGTTTTTGCCTGCCCGGAATGCGGAAAGGGCGTGATTTTACGCTACTTTTTGGCAATTTCGCAAGGTAAATGGCGCGCGGCCGACAGATTAATGAATAGGC
>CAZOQY010000394.1:0-2688 GCA_964581835.1 uncultured Streptomycetaceae bacterium
GGCATCGGGGTTTACGCGCCGGCGCTGTTCGCCGGGGTCGCGCGCGGGTCGAAATGCCAGCTGGCGGCGCTGCTGCGGCCTGAAATGGCGCAAGGCCGCGTCGGCGCCGAGCACCACCGCGGCCTGTGGATGGACATCGGCACGCCGCAACGGCTGGCCGAGCTGGATGCCATGCTGGTCGCCGGCGGCAAGCGCTAGCCGACTATAATTTCGCCATGGCAAAGACCATGACAGCGGTGTTCGACTGCGGCGTCTACCGGCTGCGGCGGGAGCGGCTCGCGGCCGCGATGCGGGCCGGGGTGGCGATCGTGCCGACCGCGCCCGAGCGCGCCCGCAACCGCGACGCGCATTACCCGTACCGCTTCGACAGTTATTTCTACTATCTCACCGGCTTCCGCGAGCCCGAAGCAGTGCTGGTGATCGTCGCGGGCGAGAAACCGGCGAGCATCCTGTTCTGCCGGGACAAGGACACCGAGCGCGAGATCTGGGACGGCTTCCGCTACGGCCCGGAGGCGGCGCGCGCCGCCTTCGGGGCCGACCAGGCGTATTCGATCCGTGAGCTCGACGCGATGATGCCGGATCTCCTCGCCGACCGCGGCACGATTTACTGCCGGCTGGGCGAGGACGCATCGTGGGATGCGCGTATCACGGGCTGGGTCAACCAGGTGCGCGGGCGCGCGAGGAGCGGCGTCGCCGCCCCGGGCGAGGTGAGAGACGTGCACGCGCTGCTCGACGAGATGCGGCTCGTCAAGGGGCCGGAGGAGCTGGCGGTGATGCGCCGCGCCGCCGCGATCACCACCGATGCGCATCGGCGCGCCATGCGCGCGGCGCGGCCGGGGCGCGCTGAATATGAGATCGAAGCCGAGTTGATGCACGAGTTTCGTCGCCGGGGCGCGCAGGCGCCCGCCTACACGCCGATCGTGGCCGGCGGCGACCGCGCCTGCGTGCTGCATTACGTCCAGAACGATGCCGTGCTGGCCGACGGCGAGTTGCTGCTGATCGACGCCGGTTGCGAGCTGGACGGCTATGCCGCGGACGTGACGCGCACCTTCCCGGTCAACGGCCGCTTCAGCAAACCGCAGCGCGAGATCTACGACATGGTGCTGGCGGCCCAGGCCGCGGCGATCGCGCAAGTGAAGCCGGGCAATGCCTGGGATGCGCCGCACCGCGCGGCGGTGGCCACGCTCGCGCAGGGGCTGATCGACTTGAAGTTGCTCGCCGGCGGCGTGGCTGAAGCCGTGGAGACCGAGTCGTACAGGAAGTTCTACATGCACCGCACCGGCCACTGGCTGGGGCTCGACGTCCACGACGCGGGCGAGTACAAGCGCGGCGGCGAATGGCGCCCGCTCGTTCCGGGCATGGTGTTGACGGTCGAGCCGGGCTGCTACATCCGCGCCGGGGACGGCGTGCCAGAGCGCTATGCCGGCATCGGGGTGCGCATCGAGGACGATGTGGCGGTGACCGACACAGGCGCCGAGGTGCTGACGCAGGATGCGCCCAAGCGCGCGGCCGATATCGAAGTCTGGATCAACGCACGCGATGCCTGATTACGACATCCTGATCGTGGGTGGCGGGCCGGTCGGCGCCACGACAGCCCTGGCCCTCGCCGGCAGCGGCCTGGCGGTGGGGCTGGTGGAGGCGCGCGCGCCGCAGGCCACGTGGGCAGACCCGCGTCCGATCGCGCTTTCGCACGGCAGCCGCCTGATCCTGGAGCGGCTCGGCGTGTGGGAACGCTTGCAGCCGGCCGCCCCGATCGAGCGTATCCATATATCGCAGCGCGGCGGCTTCGGCCGGGCGGAGCTCGACGCGGCGGAGGCCGGGCTGCCGGCGCTGGGCTATGTGGTCGATTACGGGCAGCTCGCCGGCGTGCTGACCGCAGCCCTGCAGGCCCGCGACGACAACCACCTGATCCGCGCCGTGGTCGGCTCGGTCCGCGGCGGCCAGGATGCCGCCGAGGCGAGCTTCGATGCCGCGCCCGGGTCGGCCCGCGCCCGCCTGCTGGTGGTGGCTGAAGGCGGCGCGCTCGACTCAACGCGGGTGCGGACCCGGGATTACCACCAGTCGGTGGTCACCACGCGCGTGCTGAGCTCGAAACCGCATCGCCAGATTGCCTACGAACGCTTCACGCCGCAGGGACCGCTCGCCCTGTTGCCGATGGGTGAACGGCTCGCGCTGGTGTGGACCACGACGCCGGCGCACGCACGACAATTGTGCGAGTTGCCCGACGCCGTTTTTCTCCAGGAATTGCAGGGCGCTTTCGGCAGCCGTCTGGGCGCGTTCAGCCAGGCCGGGCCGCGCTCGAGTTTTCCGCTCGCGCTGAAAGTCGCTGAAAACAAGACGGAACCGCGCCTGGTGGCCCTCGGCAACGCGGCCCAGACATTGCACCCGGTCGCCGGGCAGGGGCTCAATCTCGGATTGCGGGACGCCTGGGAGCTGGCGGAAACGGTGCGTGGGCGTGATCGCGACGATATCGGAACCGGGCCGCATCTGCGCGCCTACGCCGCGCGCCGGCGCATCGATCGCAGCGGCGGCGTGCGCTTCACCGATTCGCTGGTGTGGTTGTTCTCCAACGACATCGCGCCGCTGAAACTCGTCCGCGGCCTCGGGCTCGCGGCGCTTGGCGCAGTGCCGGCTGTCAAGGACTTCGTTGTGCGGCGCATGACTTTCGGTACGCGCGGCTGACGCGCG
>CAZOQY010000395.1:0-2687 GCA_964581835.1 uncultured Streptomycetaceae bacterium
GATCAACAAAGATCCAGGCACCTTAGACCGGTTGCTGCGGCGCGTGCGCGATTACGCGGAGGTGAGGGCGAAGGGCAAGGTGACGCGCGAAGTCGCCGACGCCGCACTGAAGATGCTCGACGTGGACGCGCTCGGGCTCGACGTCATGGACAGGAAGCTGCTGCTGGCCGTGATCGAGAAGTTCGCCGGCGGCCCGGTCGGCATCGAGAACCTCGCCGCCGCGATCGGCGAGGAGCGCGATACCATCGAGGACGTGCTCGAGCCCTACCTCATCCAGCAGGGCTACCTGCAGCGCACGCTGCGCGGGCGCGTCGCCACCGTTTCCGCCTACCGCCACTTCGGCCTCGCCCAGCCATCGCGTGCCGGCACGCCGGACCTGTGGGAGCAGCCGAAAGAGTGATGCGACCGCGCGGCCCGTCACTCGTCACCCGTCACCCGTCACCCGTCTTTGCCTGGCCGGTCCGCGTCTACTACGAGGACACGGACGCGGGCGGGGTGGTCTACTACGCGAACTACCTGCGCTTCCTCGAACGCGCGCGCACCGAGTGGCTGCGCGCGCTCGGATTTGAACAAACCGGGCTGGCGGCTGTCCACCGGGTCGTGTTCGTGGTGCGTTCGATTTCGCTGGAATTCCTGAAACCGTCGCGGATCGACGACAGGCTCGAGATCACCGTCGAGCCCGTGGAAACCGGCGCGAGCCGCATCGACCTGGCGCAGCGCGTCGCGCGGGACGCGCAGGACCTGGTGACCGCGCGCGTGACGCTGGCCTGCGTCAACACGGACACGTTCAGGCCCGTTAGAATACCCGGGCCGGTCATCGCCAGAATAGGGAATAAAAAGTGAATCCCACCGTAACCCACGACATGTCGGTGCTCTCGCTCATCACCGGCGCCAGCGTACTGGTGCAGATCGTCATGCTCGCCCTGCTGCTCGCCTCGCTGTTTTCCTGGTACTACATCTTCCTCAAGGTCTTCACCTTCAAGCGCGCTACGCGCCAGGCCGACCGGTTCGAGAAGGAATTCTGGAGCGGGGCGGACCTGAACGAGCTCTACCAGCAAGCGGTGGCCGCGCGCGACTCCGCCGGCAGCCAGGAGCGCATCTTCGAGTCCGGCTTCCAGGAATTCACCAAGCTGAGGAAGCAGTCCGGCATGGACATCCGCTCGGTGCTCGACGGCACGCGCCGCGCGATGCGGGCGACCTACCAGCGCGAGATGGAGCAACTCGAGTCGTATCTCTCCTTCCTCGCCTCGGTGGGATCGGTCAGCCCCTACGTCGGGCTGTTCGGTACGGTGTGGGGGATCATGAATTCGTTCCGGGGCCTCGCCAACATGTCGCAGGCGACGCTGGGCGCGGTGGCGCCGGGCATCGCCGAGGCGCTGATCGCGACCGCCATGGGCCTGTTCGCGGCCATTCCGGCGGTGGTGGCGTATAACCGGTTTGCCGGCGACGTCAACCGGCTCGCCACCCGCTTCGACAATTTCATGGAGGAGTTCTCGAACATCCTCCAGCGTCAGGCTAAGTGAGGCGTGAGGAGAGAGGAGTGAGGAGGGAAAACCAAAGCAGACGTAAGGCGCACGCCGCGCGAGGCTTCGCGGGGTCGGGTCCCCTCGCGCCTCACCCCTCACCCCTCACCGGCGGCCGCGGAGCACCGCCATGCTGATCGATCGGCGTTCGGGCCGCAGGCTCATGAACCAGATCAACGTCGTGCCGTACATCGACGTGATGCTGGTGCTGCTGGTGATCTTCATGGTCACCGCGCCGCTCATCAATCCCGGCCAGATCGAGCTGCCCTCGATCGGCAAGACCTCCGACCCCCCGCAGCAGCCGATGGAAGTCTCGATCCAGTCCGACGGCACGCTGCTGCTGCGCGACCGCGCGCGCTCGATGGACGAGCGCAAGGTGGCGCGCAAGGACCTGGTCGCCGCCATCCGCGAGAAGCAGAAGCAGAATCCCGAGCAGGCGGTGGTGATCGCGGCGGACAAGGACGTGCGCTACGAGGCGGTGCTGGAGGTGATGGACATGCTGCAGCAGAACCAGGTGCGCAAGGTCGGGCTGCTCGCCAAGCCGCGCGGCGGCTAGAACCGGTCCCGGCTGATGGCGGCCACCGTATTCGAGACCCCCAACGAGAAGGCGATCTCCGGCGCCCTCGCGCTGGTGATGCACTCGCTGTTCTTCGCGATGCTGATATTCAGCGTCACCTGGCAGAAGCGCGAGCCCACGGCGATGGTGGCGGAATTGTGGGGCAGCCTGCCGCCGGTCGCGGCGCCGCGGGCCGAACCGCCGCCCCCGCCGCCGAAAGTCGAGCCCGAGCCGCCCAAGCCGGCGCCCAAGGTCGAAGCGAAGCCGGTCCCGAAGGTCGAGCCCAAGCCCCAGCCCAAGGCGGAGATCGACCTGCGCGAGAAGCAGGAGAAGGAAAAAAAGGCGAAGGAGCAGGCGCTCGCCGAGAAGAAAAAGCGCGAGGAAGAAAGCCGCGCCGAGGCCCTGAAGCAGCAGCAGGCGAAGGAAGCGAAGGAGGCGGCGGAGGCGAAGCGCCTCGCGCAGGAGCAGGCCGACGCGCAGAGGAAGCTCGCCCAGCAGGCGGCCGCGGCGCAAGCGCGCGAGATCGACAAGTACAAGCAGGCCATCGCCGCGCGCATCAAGCGCTTCATCGTCGAGCCGCCCAACATCCAGGGCAATCCGGTCGCCGA
>CAZOQY010000396.1:0-2667 GCA_964581835.1 uncultured Streptomycetaceae bacterium
TCCAGGTTGGCGGTCGGCTCGTCGGCGAACAGCAATGGGGGTTTGGACACGAACGCGCGCGCGATCGCGACGCGCTGCTGCTCGCCTCCCGACAGTTGCTTGGGATAATGATGCAGGCGGTCGCCCAGCCCGACGCGCACGAGCATCTCTTTTGCGGCCGTTTCCGCACCATCGGCGCCGGCCAGCTCGAGCGGCAGCATCGCGTTTTCCAGCGCGGTCATCGCCGGCAGCAGCTGGAACGACTGGAACACGAACCCGACCATGCTGCCGCGCAGCGCGGCGCGGCCATCCTCGTCGAGCGAAGACAATTCCTGGCCGTCGACGCGAACGCCGCCCGTGCTCGGCGTGTCGAGCCCCGCCAGCAGTCCGAGCAGCGTGGATTTTCCCGAACCCGAGACGCCGACGATGGCAACCGCTTCGCCGGCGCGGATTTCGAAACTCACGCCGGAGAGAATGGTCAATTCGGAAGTGCCGGTGGTAACCTGCTTGCCGAGATTCGAGGCCTGGATGATGACGGGTGAGGTATCGTTGCGCATGACCCTTCGTTCAATGATTGCCGCCTGCGCGTTCGCGCTGGCGTCCACGAGCAGCTTCGCCGCGACCATCCTGGTCTACGGCGACAGTCTGTCCTCCGGATACGGCCTGCCCCAGGAACAGGGATGGGTGAGCTTGCTGGAAAAGCGCCTGCACGCGGAGAAAACCAATTATAAAGTAGCCAATGCCAGCATCAGCGGCGAAACCACGATCGGCGGCGTCAACCGCATCGAGGCGGCGTTGAAGGCGCATCGCCCCGCGATCGTCATCCTCGAGCTCGGCGCCAACGATGGCCTGCGCGGCGGCAACCTCGACGCGATGCGGGCCAACCTGGAGAAAATGGTGGACGCCAGTCGCAAGGCGGGTGCGCGGGTCCTGCTGGTCGGCATGCGCATACCCCCGAACTACGGCACGGCCTACACGGAAAAGTTCCATCGCACGTTCGGCGATATCGCGAAAAACAGGAAACTGCCGCTCGTGCCGTTTCTGTTCGAGGGGTTCGCCGAAAAACGGGAATATTTCCAGGCCGACGGCATACACCCCGCCGCCGAGGCGCAGCCGGTCATGCTGGACACGGTGTGGAAGGAATTGCGCCCCCTGCTTCAACAAGCGGGTAAGCGCTGATAGGAAATCGTAAACAGGCCGTTCCTCCTGTTTACGATTTCCTTCATACGATCACGACGTTCGGCTCCCCGGACGTCAGAACGCCGATCTGCGCGGCGTACTTGAATCCCTCTTCCTGGAAGACCTTCAGCACCGCGGGCGCGGTCGCGGCATCGCAGGCCACCAGCAACCCGCCGCTGGTCTGCGGATCGGTGAGAAGCTTGCCGCGCCACGCCGGCCAGTCCTTCGGCATGTCGACCGATGCGCCGTAGCTCGTCCAGTTGCGGTCGGACGCGCCGGTGGCATAGCCCGCCTGCGCGAGATGCCGCGCGGCCGACAGCACCGGGATGCGGTCGTATTGCAGCCGGGCCGAGAGCTTCGAGCCGCGGCAGATTTCCAGGAGGTGCCCGAGCAATCCGAAACCGGTGACGTCCGTCAGCGCATGCACGCCCTCCATCTCGGACAGGCGGATGCCGGGGGTATTGAGCTGCGTCGCCGACTCCACCATCTGCGCGTAAGCCTTGTCGCGCAACTCGCCTTTCTTCAACGCCGCGCTCAGGACGCCTACCCCGAGGCCTTTGCCGAGTATCAGCACGTCGCCGGCCTGCGCCCGGTCGTTGCGCTTCACTTTCGCGGGGTCGATCAGGCCGAGCGCAACGAGGCCGTAGATCGGCTCCGGCGAGTCGATCGAATGCCCGCCGCCGATCGGTATGCCCGCCTTCGCGCAAACGTCGTGACCGCCGGCGACGATGCGCTGCACCGCCTCCACGGGCAACTTGCCGAGCGGGAAGCCGAGCAATGCCAGCGCGAGGAAGGGTTTTGCGCCCATGGCGTAGACGTCCGAGATCGCGTTGGTTGCCGCGATGCGGCCGAAATCGTACGGATCGTCCACGATGGGCGTGAAAAAATCGGTCGTGGCGACCAGTGCCTGGCGGTCATTGATGCGGTAGACCGCGGCGTCGTCGCTCGACGAATGGCCGACCAGCAGGTCCGGGAAACCCTTCCCCGCCGGCAAACCCGCAAGCACCTCGCTCAGCAACGCTGGCGTGAGCTTGCAGCCTCACCCGCCGCCGTGGGCGAGCTGGGTCAACCGGATGCGCGTGTCGGATGGAGTGCTCATGATTTACCGTAAAATAGCCGTCGATGCACGCAACCAACAACCCGGATGGGGACGGAAAACAGCGCGTTGCGACAGGGATTGCCGTGCGTGGACCCGCGCTGGTTACCGTAGCACAACTGCCCGAGTTTGACGAGATTATCGACGTCCGCTCGGAGGGCGAGTTCGCCGAGGATCACATACCCGGCGCGGTCAATTACCCGGTTCTCGACAACGCGGAGCGCGCGCGCGTCGGCATCCTCTACAAGCAGCGCTCCTCGTTCGAAGCCAAGAAAATCGGCGCGGCGCTGGTCAGCGCCAACATCTCGCGCCATCTCCAGGACAAGCTGCTCGATCGGCCGCGCGAATGGCGCCCGCTCATCTATTGCTGGCGCGGCGGCAGCCGCAGCGACGCCTTCGCGCACGTGCTGCAC
>CAZOQY010000397.1:0-2665 GCA_964581835.1 uncultured Streptomycetaceae bacterium
CTGCGCGGAAATGCTGCGCGGCGGCGTCACCTGTTTCAACGACATGTACTTCTTCCCCGAGGCGGCCGCCCGGGCGGCGCTGTCCGCGCGCATGCGCGCGGCGCTCGGCATCATCGCGATCGAGATGCCTTCGGCCTATGCGTCCGACGCCCAGGACTACCTGAGCAAGGGCCTGGCGGTGCGGGACCGCCTGAAGGACGAATCCCTGCTGTCCTTCTGCATCGCGCCGCATGCCCCGTACACCGTGAGCGACAGGACGTTCGAGCGCATCGCCATGCTGCAGGGCGAACTCGACCTGCCCCTGCACATCCACGTCCACGAAACGCGCGACGAGATCGAGCAAGGCATCGCGCGCCACGGGGTGCGCCCGCTGGCCCGGCTCCAGGGCCTGGGGCTGGTCGACGCCAACCTGATCGCCGTGCACGCCGTGCACCTCACGGAACCGGAAGACGCCCTCCTGGCCGAAAAAGGCTGCCACATCGCGCATTGCCCCAGCTCCAACCTCAAGCTGGCCAGCGGTTTCGTGCCGCCATCCCGGCTGCTCGGGAAAGGCGTCAACGTCGGTCTCGGCACCGACGGCGCGGCCAGCAACAACCGCCTGGATATCTTTACCGAGATGCGGCTCGCCGCCCTGATCGCCAAGGGCGCGACGGGTGACCCGACCATCCTGCCGGCGCATGAAGTGCTCGAAATGGCGACGATACGGGCGGCGCGCGCGCTCGGGCTGGACGATCGCATCGGCACACTGGCCCCCGGTAAATACGCCGACATGACGGCGGTGAACCTGGGCGCGCTGGAACTGGCGCCCTGTTACGACCCGCTGTCGCACCTGGTCTACGCGGCCGGGCGCGAGCACGTGACCCACGTCTGGGTCAACGGCGAGCTATTGGTCGAGGACGGCCGCCTGACGCATATCGACACCGGGGAACTGGCCGCCAAGGCGGCATTCTGGAAGGAAAAGATCAAGGGATAGTTTTCGGCGACAGGGAGCATCGCCAACCCCTTTCGTCCGACAGCCTCCAACAGGTAAGCTGGAAACCAGGCGCCGAAAACCATGATTAACGTCGACCCGCTCGAGCTCGAAAAATTCAGCCAGCTGGCTCACCGCTGGTGGGACCCGGGCGCCGAGTTCAAGCCGCTGCACGACATCAACCCGCTGCGCCTCGACCTCATCGACGGCATCGCCGGCCTGCGCGGGAAAACCGTGCTCGACGTGGGTTGCGGCGGCGGCATACTGGCCGAAGCCATGGCCGCCCGCGGGGCGCGGGTCACCGGCATCGATCTTGCCGAGAAACCGCTCAAGGTGGCCCAGTTGCACCTGCTCGAATCCGGGCTGACGGTGGAATACCGCCTCGCCGCCGCCGAAACGCTGGCCAGCGAAACGCCGGCCAGTTTCGATGTCGTCACCTGCATGGAACTCGTGGAGCACGTGCCGGACCCCGCCGCGACGGTCAAAGCCTGCGCCGAACTCGTCCGCCCGGGCGGGCACGTGTTCTTTTCCACCATCAATCGCAACCTGAAATCGTACCTGTTCGCGGTCGTCGGCGCGGAATACGTGCTGAAGCTGCTGCCGCGCGGCACGCACGACTACGCAAAATTCATCAAGCCGTCCGAGCTCGCGGCGATGTGCCGCAATGCCGGCCTGCAGGTTGGCGGGATTACCGGCATGACCTACAACCCCCTCACGAAACGCTACGCACTGGGCCGCGACACCGACGTGAATTACATACTTCAAACCAGCCGGGCGTGATAAAAGCCGTCCTCTTCGACCTCGACGGCACGCTCGCCGATACCGCGCCGGACCTGGGTTACGCGATCAACCGCATGCGCGAGGCCCGCGGCCTGCCGCCGCTGCCGGTTTCCGCCACCCGCCCGGTCACCTCTCTCGGCGCGCGCGGGCTGCTCAATGCCGGTTTCGGCATCGGCCCCGGCCACCCCGACTACGAAGCGATGCGGCAGGAATTCCTGCGGCTCTACGAAGACAACATCTGCCGGGACACCCGCCTGTTCCCCGGCATGGACGCCCTGCTGGCCGCGCTCGACGCCCGCCGGCTGCGCTGGGGCATCGTCACCAACAAGGCGGAACGCCTCGCCCGCCTGCTGGTCGGCCGGCTTCCCCTCGCATCCCCGCCGGCCTGCCTCATCGGCGGGGACAGCACGCCCCATTTGAAGCCCCACCCGGCCCCCCTGCTGGCGGCCTGCGCGACTCTCCGGGAAAACGCGGACGCCTGCATCTATCTCGGCGACGATCTTCGCGACATCGAGGCCGGCCGCGCGGCCGGCATGAAAACCGTCGCGGCCTGCTGGGGTTATCTCAACGGCAGCAGGCCTGAGAGCTGGAATGCCGACTGGATACTGAAGAATCCGCAGGACCTCCTGCGGATTCTTTAAGCTTCAGATTTCCGGCACGCCACCATTGGAAAATCGCATTGTTTCACTTGAATTCATTAAGCGCGCCCACATATGCGATAATAGAAGTTGAAATTTCAAAATTTGACTGGAAGCGGGTTGCTGACAGTCAAATTTTGGGGGCGACCCGGTTTCGACGTGGGTCACGAAGCAGTACAGGGCATGCCAAGGTCCAGTTACCTTGTAAATCCGCTGGAAACTATAAACGCCAACGACGAGCGTTACGCTCTAGCCGCCTAACACCGGCTAGACGCTG
>CAZOQY010000398.1:0-2654 GCA_964581835.1 uncultured Streptomycetaceae bacterium
GAGGACGCGCTGGAGAACATCACCCACTCGCTGTGCACGCTGGAATTCGAGGACCAGCGGCCGTTCTACGACTGGCTGCTCGAGCGCCTGGCGGGGGACGGCCTGATCCAGCGCCCGCCGCCACAGCAGATCGAGTTCGCGCGGCTCAACCTCACCTACGTCGTCCTGTCCAAGCGTCGCCTGATCCAGCTTGTCAACGACCGTCACGTTGACGGCTGGGACGATCCGCGCATGCCGACGCTTGCCGGCGCGCGCCGCCGCGGTTACACCCCCGAGGGTTTCCGGCTGTTCGCCGAGCGCATCGGCGTGTCGAAGGCGGATTCCTGGATCGAGTACTCGGTGCTGGAGGACTGCATGCGCGAGCACCTCAACGAGGTCGCGCCGCGCCGCATGGCGGTGCTCGACCCGGTGAAGCTGGTGATCGAGAACTACCCGGAAGGCGGCGAGGAATTTGCCGAGGTGCCCAATCACCCGCAACAACCCGAATGGGGCAGGCGGCAGGTCCCGTTCTCACGCGAGCTGTGGATCGAGCGCGAGGACTACATGGAAACGCCGTCCAAGGGCTACTTCCGCCTGTTCCCGGGCAACAAGGTGCGGCTGCGCCACGGTTACGTCGTCGAATGCACCGGCTACGACAAAGCGACGGATACCGTGCGTTGCACCTACGACCCCGACACGAAATCCGGCACGCCCGGCGCGGACAAGGTAAAGGTCAAGGGCAACATCCACTGGGTCAGCGCAAGACACGCCTGCGCCGCCGACGTCCGGCTCTACGACCGCCTGTTCGGGGCCGCGCACCCCGGCTCCGGCGACCGCGACTTCCTGCTCGACCTCAACCCCGGCTCGAAGAAAACCATCACCGCGCAACTCGAGCCGGCGCTGAAGGATGCCCGGCCCGAAGACCGCTTCCAGTTCGAGCGGCACGGTTATTTCGTCGCCGACATCAAGGACTCGCAACCCGGCGACCCTAAATTCAACCGCGCGGTGACGCTGCGCGACTCGTGGGGCAAATCCGACAAAAACTGATCTGAAAGGCCAATGCAATGACCGACGTTACCCCAGCCCTGCGTTCCGAGCTCGCCCCGACCGGCAAGCTGCGCGTGGGCCTCAACATGAGCAACTTCCTGCTGACCGCGACCGACGCCGCGACCGGCAAACCGAAGGGCATCGCCGCCGACCTCGGGCAGGAGTTCGGCCGGCGGCTGGGCGTCGCCGTCGAGCTCGTGCCCTTCCCCAGCCCCGGCGCGCTCGCCGACGCGGCGAAAACCGGCGTGTGGGACATCGGTTTCCTCGGCGCCGAACCGCAGCGCGCGAACGAGATCGATTTCACCGCCGCCTACGTCGAGATCGAAGCCACCTACCTGCTGCCGCCGGGCTCGCCGATCAAGGCCATTGCGGACGTGGACCGCCAGGGCGTGCGCATCGCCATATCCGGCAAGAGCGCGTACGACCTGTACCTGACGCGACACCTGAAACACGCCGAGCTGGTCCGCGAGCGCGGAGAAGAGGTTTTCAGGCGCTTCGTCGCGGACAAGCTCGAAGCGATGGCGGGCCTGAGGCCGGGCCTCGTGAAAAACCAGCAGAACCTGCCCGGCTCGCACATCCTCGAGGGCAACTTCACCGCCGTGCAGCAGGCGGCCGGCGCGCCGAAGGGCCGCCCCGCCGGCGCGAAACTGCTGCGCGAATTCATCGAGGACGCCAAGGCCTCGGGCCTGGTGGCGAAGCTGATCGAGAAGCACGGCGTGCGCGGGCTGACGGTCGCCGCGAAGGCATGATGGACGCGGCGACCCCCGCTCCTTACGCCGATCGCTTCGTCGACCTCGGCGGCCTCAAGCTCCATTACCAGGACTTCGGCGCCGGCCTCGATAACAAGGGCAAGCCTGTCATGGTGTGCCTGCACGGCGGCGCGGCGCACGGCCACTGGTTCGATTTCGTCGCGGCAGGCTTTACCGCCGACTACCACGTGATCGCGCTCGACCAGCGCGGCCACGGCGACAGCGACTGGACAGATCCCCCGGCATACTCGTACCACGACTATGCCGCCGACCTCGACCGGCTCGCCGCGAAGCTCGACCTGCGCGACTTCGCGCTGGTCGGCCACTCGATGGGCGGCATGGTCGCCATGGTCTACGCGGCCACCCACCCGGGGCGCCTGGGCAGGCTCGTGGTCGTGGATACCTCCATCAAACTTTCCGATGAGCGCATTTCCGCGATGCGCGAGGTGGGCAACCGCGGCAGCTCAAGCTACGCCACGCGCGAGGAACTCATCGGACGCTACCGCCTGCGACCCGGCAACAGCCTCGCCCGCCCCGGGGTGGTGCGCCACATCGCGGAGCACAGCGTGCGGCAGTTTCCCGACGGCGGCTGGCGCTACAAGTTCGACCGCAGCGTCTACGCGCTGCGCGAGGGGATGGACGGCCTGCCGTGCTGGGACAACATCAAGGTGCCGGCGCTGCTGGTGAAAGCCGGACAGAGCCAGCGCATCACGCCCGAGATCCTCGCCGCCGTGCGGGCGCGCGCGCCGCAGGTGGAATTCGTCGAGGTGCCCGGCTGCGACCACCACGTTACGCTCGACAACCCCGCCGGGTTCGTCACGGCAGTCCGGCCGTTCCTGGCGCGAAGCGCCTGAGAGAAGGCTGGGGTAAGTGGCGGGG
>CAZOQY010000399.1:0-2652 GCA_964581835.1 uncultured Streptomycetaceae bacterium
GAACTTCGCGGCCTCCTCCGGCTTGATGTGCAGTATGGCGACTTCCAGAATCATGTGGGGTTCCTCCCGGTTACCTGACGGCGGAAAAGAGCCGTTGCGCCACGCCGGGAGAGCCCGGCGCGTGCAGCAACTGGCGCACCAGCCGGTCGGTCCAGGCGTCCATCTCGGGATGGGCTTTCTCGTGGTCGGGGAAATGCCGGTTGCGCTCCTCCAGCGAGACGAATTCGTAGAGCACGCTGTGCTTGGCCCAGCCGGACACCGAGACCAGCTTGCGCACTCCCACGCAGCCGGCGAGCCGGTTCATCGAAGGCAGGCGCCACTGGGCGTACCAGGCAAGGATCTCGTCCTCGTCGGCGGAGCCGGCGTTGAAGCTGCCCAGCTGGATGCACGGCGAGAGCGCCTGCTTCGGGTCGCGCCGGCCGGCCTCGGGGCCGCCGATGCGGTTCTCATCGGTGAAGATGTTGACGCGCTCGCCGGCACGCACTGCCAGCATCTTGCGGTCCTCCGGGGACAGCCCGGCATGCAGCTTGCGCGGCGTCGGATGCGCGAACGCATGCGCGTTCTCCGCGCCGAAGATCAGGACGTAGGCGTTGCCGCGCGGGACAGTGGGGTCATCGGTATGGCGCAGGCGGCCCGGCGCGCCCCGCGGCACCCCCGACATCGGCACCGACGCTTCCGTCCTGTAATGCGCGCCCCACAGGAAGCCCGGCCGCCTGATGATCTTCGGGATGTAAGTTTCGTGCGCCCACTTGATGTAGGCGTCGCGCCCGACGTCGGGCAGGTCGTACCAGGAAATCCACAGCGCTCGATCCAGCATGCGTCCCCCTTTTATTGAATCCCATATTGCCGCAAACCGGCGCGTTGCGCGCCAGGCCCGACTCACGAATCACGATTCACGAATCACGCAGTTTCAAGGCTCTCGGCCAGCAACTTCAGCGCCGCGCCCGCGAACGCGTGCATGTTCGCGACCCGGTCGCTGCTGCCGGTCTTGATGACGAGCGTGCGCTCGGTCGGGCCGGTCACCGCGAAGCAGGCGTGGCCCGCGGGATCGCCGTAGCGGTTGCCGGTGGGCCCCGCCGCGCCACTCTCGCCCACACCCCACACCGCGGCGCAGCGCGCGCGCAGGCTGCGCGCGAGGAGCAGCGCCCACGCTTCGGTCGCGCCCTGCAAGCCGGTGAACAGCGTATCGCGCGTGTCCCGCATCGTCAGGATGGACTGGCGCGTGTAGAACACCCCGCCGCCGATGAAATAGGCCGAGGCCCCCGGCACGGCGAGCAGCGACGCCGAGATCAGCCCCCCGGCGGCCGACTCCGCGACGGCGATGGTCTGCTTGCGCGCCTTGAGGGCAGCGCCGACTTTTTCAGCCAGAGGCATCAACTCACGCATCACATTCCTTTCCTGTGTCGCGCGCGTTGAACCGCAGCCGGTCTGTCCGTTCGAACGCGCGCAAATAAAACGGTGCCGCAGGCATCCGTATTTATTCGGGTTTGAGTCCCATGGACTTGATGACCCTGGCCCATTTCTCGGTCTCGGCCTTGATGTGAGCGGCGAACTGCTCCGGCGTGCCGGCGACGACTTCCATGCCTTCGCCGGAGAGCCGCTCCTTCAGGGACTGCATGATGCGCACGATCTCCTGGTTCAGGCGGTCGATGATCGGCCGCGGCGTGCCCGCCGGCGCGAGGATGCCGAACCACTGGGTGGATTCGTAGCCCGGCAGGCCGGCTTCCGCGATGCTCGGCACATCCGGCAGCGCCTGGATGCGCTTCGTCGTGGTCACGCCCAGCGGCACGATGCGCTTCGCCTTGATCGAAGACATCGCCGTGGGCGTCGTCGGAAACATGACGCCGACCTCGCCGGACACCAGCCCGATCAGCGCCACCCCGGCGCCCTTGTACTGCACCTGCGTCATCTTCACCCCGGCCATGCCGTTGAACAGCTCCGCCGACAGGTGCGGACTGGTGCCCTGCCCGGGCGAGCCGATGACGAGGCCATCGGGTTTCGCCTTCGCCAGCGCGATCAGCTGCTTCACGCTGCGCGCGGGCACCGAGGGATGCACCACCAGCACGTTGGGCCCGTCGACGATCTGCGTGATCGGCGCGAGATCGCGCATCGCCTCGTACGGCATCTTCCGGAACATGCTGGGATTGATCGCGAGCGAGGTCTGCGAGATCAGGAGCGTGTAGCCGTCGGGCGGAGCCTTGACCGCGACCTCCACGCCGATGATGCCACTCGCGCCGGCGCGGTTTTCCACCACCACCTGCTGGCCGAGCGACTCGGTCAGCCGTTGCGCCACCAGGCGCCCGAGGATGTCGCTGCTGCCGCCGGGCGACGAATGCGCGATCAGCCGTATCGTCTTCGCCGGGTACTGCTGGGGCTGCGCCATCGCGGCTTGCGCCGCCATGGCGCAGCCAATGATGAACGATGAACGATGAATGATGACCCTGAACCCGCCTTGCCGTGCCTCGGTCTTCATTTTTCCCCCTCTCACTGCGTCACTGCGCCACTGCATCGCCCAGAGGCCGTGTCAAAAATGCTCAAAACCAAATCAGCCACAGAGAGCACAGAGAACACAGAGGGAGCCCCGGTTTTCAGGCCAAGGTTCTTCTCTGTGAACTCTGTGTTCTCTGTGGCTAAACGGGGTTTTTGAGATAG
>CAZOQY010000400.1:0-2650 GCA_964581835.1 uncultured Streptomycetaceae bacterium
GCGCCACCGGCTCGATGGCGACCGGCATGGCGTGGACCAGCGCGATACGGGGTGCGGACATAGGACGGCGATTGTAGCGGAAGTCCCGGAAAAATGCAGCAAAATCAACACTCAGGGTTTGCTGTCCCGCATCGGAGGTTTGTGGCAATCTAGCAGCCTGTCGCAGTTGGCGTGATCGACTTTCGGCGCGTGCGGCCGCATCTTCTCCTCGGGCGTGCGGAGACGACAGGCTGATAGTGGGGCATCGACTGCGGATACCAAGACACGGCGCATCACCCAATGCCGGCATGGGAGGGGACGTGAAACGCCTGGTGAGTACTCTTTTCGTTCTGTCATTGATCAGTTTGTGCCACGCCGCGGTGGCACAAACTTATCCAACCAAGCCGGTGCGGCTGATCGTTCCCTATCCGCCGGGCGGCGGCAACGATACCCTGGCGCGGCTGTTCGGCTCGAAACTCACCGAGGCGTGGGGCCAGCAGATCATCGTGGACAACCGCGGCGGCGCCGGCACCACCATTGGCACCGCGATTGCCGCCCGCGCCGTGCCCGACGGCTACACGATGCTGTTGTCCTCGATCGCCACCCATGCGATCGCGCCCAACCTCTACGCGAAGCCCGGCTACGACCCGGTAAAAGATTTTTTCCCGATCACGCTGCTCGCCATCGCGCCGACGGTGGTGTGCGTCAACCCGTCGGTGCCGGCGAAATCATTGAAGGAACTGATCGCGCTGGCGAAAGCGAAGCCGGGACAGCTCAGGTTCGCCTCGGGCGGCGCGGCCACGCCGCCGCACATGGCGGGCGAAATCTTCGCGTCCATGACCGGCGTGAAGCTGCTGCACGTGCCGTACAAGGGCGGCGGTCCCGCGATCGCGGCGATGATCGGCGGCGAAACCAACATGATGTTCGACACGGCGGCCTCCATCCTGCCGCACGTCAGGTCCGGCAAGCTGCGCGCGCTCGCGATTGCCCGCGCCGCGCGGCATCCCGAGTATCCCGACCTGCCGACCTTCGCCGAGGCGGGGGTGCCCGGCTACGAAGTCAATGCCTGGTACTCGATGCACGCGATCGCGGGCACGCCGAAGGCAATCGTCGGGAAATGGAACGCGGAGTTGAAGCGCATCCTTGGCTTGCCCGACATCCAGGAGCGATTGAAGCAGCTGGGCAGCGAGCCGGTGGGCAACTCGCCCGAGGCCTTCGACAGTTTCGTGCGCGCCGAACACGCCAAGTACGCGAAAGCGATCCGCGAGGCGGGCGTCAAAGTCGAGTGACGAGTAAAGGAGGTTTCGTGAGAACAACAATTTGCTTTTGCCTCGTGCCGTTTGCCTTGTGCCTTGGCACGACGGCGGCGGTAGCGCAGCCGTATCCTTCCAAGCCCGTTCGCATCCTGGTCGGGTTCGCGCCCGGCGGCGGCACCGACATCATGGCGCGCGCGGTCGGCGCGAAAATGACGGAATCGGTGAAGCAGCAGTTCATCATCGAGAACCGCCCGGGCGCCAACGCCAACCTCGCGGCGAAGCTCGCCGCGGAAGCGCCGGCGGACGGCTACACCCTCCTGTTCATGTCGGTGGCGCACATCATGAGCAAACCGGTCTACAAGAACCTCGGCTACGACATCGAGCGCGACCTCGCGCCGATCACGGTGGTGTCGGAAGTGTCGAACGTGCTGGCCGCGCACCCCTCGCTCCCGGCGAAGAACGTGAAAGAACTGATCGTCCTGGCGCGCGCCAAGCCCGGCGAGCTGACCTACGCCACTTCGGGCGTCGGCAGCCCCGAGCACTTCGCGGGCGAGATGTTCAAGATGATGTCGAAAACGAACCTGCTGCCGGTGCCGTACAAGGGCGGCGGCCCGATCGCCATCGATCTCATGGCCGGCCACGTCATCACCAGCTTCAGCACCATGCCGCCGATCATTCCCCATATCCGGGCGGGGCGGGTCAAGGCGCTGGCCGTGACCAAGGACAAGCGCGCGCAGGTCCTGCCGGACGTGCCGACCATCGCCGAGACCGTGCCGGGCTACTCGATGAGCACCTGGTACGGGGCCGCCGCGCCGGCGAAGGTATCGCGCGATATCATCGTGAAGCTCAACCAGGAAATGCTGAAGGCGCTGGCGGCGCCCGACGTGAAGGAGCGCCTCGCCTCGCTCGGCGCGGACATCGTCGCCACCAGTCCGGAAGAGACCGCGACGATCTTCAGGAACGACATCGCGAAATACACCAGGGTCGCGCAGGCGGCGAAGATACAGGCCGACTGATACATCAAGGCGAAAGACGGAAGTCGGAAGGCGAAAGGAATTTTGTTTCAAGAATACTGGAGGAGAACATGTTTTCCAAGCTGATCCAAGCGTTGATTGCATCGGTGTTCGTGCTTGCGCCGGCGGGCGTCATGGCGCAGCAGTATCCCGTCAAGCCGGTGAGGATGATCCTGCCGTTCCCGCCCGGTGGCCCGACCGATCTCCTCGGCCGCGGCATCGCACAGAAGATGGGCGAGCAGATGGGGCAGCAGGTGGTGCCGGAGAACCGGCCCGGCGCGGGCGGCAACCTCGGCCTGGAGGTCGCCGCGAAATCGCCCCCGGATGGCTACACGACGGTGCTCACGTCGTCGGTCATCGCGCTGGCGCCCGCGCTCTACGCCAAGCTCAACTACAGGCAAA
>CAZOQY010000401.1:0-2650 GCA_964581835.1 uncultured Streptomycetaceae bacterium
TCCAGATGACGGAAGCTTTGGGGTTCTTGCCGGTTTCCAGTTCGATCGTTTCGAGCAGTTTCGTCATGTAAACCTTGAATTAGCCGCCGAGGCCGCCAGGAAATACAGTATTCAGGCTAACGCCGGCGCTCATGCGCGGTCCGGGCCCGCAGGGCGAGGACCGTCGCCTGGAGCTCCTTGTTGGGCGCCAAGCACGCCCGGGAAGAAGCTCAACGCGATGATGAACCCACCTGCGAATAGTGATAGCTCCTCAAGCCCTTTGACTATCCCCAGACTGGCGCCCGGCCCTTCAAAAAGCGTGGCAAGGGACAGCCAGACAGTACTCGCCGCGTATGGCAGTCGGGCCCACAAACGCAGGAGCCAAAGTCCGACCGAGGAGACGATCGTTACGAGAAAAGCCAGCACGGATAGCGAGTCGATGATCGGCATCCAGGGCGCCTCGCCGATGAAATAGGGCTTCAGCTCGGCCGGCAAGGTGTCGACTTGCGTGGCGGCCACTGCGAGGGCCGCAGCAATGAGCAGCCACTCAACAATGATGGCTATGCGTAGCATCAAGGCAGGGTTCTTCATATGTTTGGCGCCATGGCGTACACCTCAAGGGGGTATTAAAAAGAATCTTGGCGGCTGATTCCGGTTCTCACCGCCGCGTCGATTTCTTCAGGTGCGGGTTCAGCTTGTCGATGTCCGCCTGGACCTGGTCGCGCGAGCGCTCGTAGACGATCTCGCGGCCCATCACCGAGCCGGCGTAGGCGAGCCCGTTTCGGGTCGGCGTCAGCGAGCACTTGACGTTGTTGATGCCCTCGCCGATGACCACCTCGATCACCTCGGCGCGCTTGTTGAACACCACGACTTCCAGCGTCTGCTTCGTTTCGGTGACGCGCACCGTGATCTTTTCGTTGTTCATGGGTATCCCGGGGAAAGATTGCTGGCGTCCTGTCGAAGGCGTTCGGCGATGCTTTCGTGAATAATACAGGGAACACCCTCTTCGCGGACAATGCCCCGATGAAAACTTTCTGGATCCGGCACGAGGCCGGCAAGGCCGAGCTGTACTTGCGCGAGCTCCCGGTGCCGGAGCCCGCGCCGGGGCAGATCCTGCTGCGTGTGCGTGCGGCCTCGCTCAATCGCGGTGACCTGCTCGGTACCATCTCCTTTCACCGTGCGCCCGAAGGCCGGCCCGCCGGCGTGGACGCGGCGGGTGAAGTGCACGCGGTCGGCGCGGGCGTGAAGGGCTTCAAGGTGGGCGATCGCATCATGGCGCGCGGCCGCGGCTGCTTCGCCGAGTACGTGCTGGTCGATCCCGGCCTCGCTACGCCGATTCCAACGGGTTTTTCCTGGGAGAAGGCGGCGGCGATCCCCATTTCCTACGTCACCGCGTGGGAAGCGCTGGTGCAGTTCGGCCGGTTGAAGGTGGGGGAGACGCTGCTGATCGCCGGCGCGTCGTCGGGCGTGGGCGTGTGCTCCATCCAGTTGGGGAAGGTGCTCGGCGCGAAGGTGATCGGCGTATCCACCTCCGAGGCGAAGCTCGGGAAGCTGAAGGCGCTCGGGCTGGACGAAGCGATACTCGCGCGTGGCGAGGATTTCAGCGGCAAGGTGCTGGAGCTGACCGGCGGGAAGGGCGCCGACCTCGCCGTGAATCTCGTCGGCGGCACGGTCTTCGCCGCCTGCCAGCGCTCGCTCGGGAAATTCGGGCGGCTGGCGATCGTCGGCTACGTGGACGGCGTCATGACGACGCCGCTCGATCTCGAGGCCGCGCACGGCAAGCGGCACGAGATCTTCGGGATTTCCAACGCGCCGCTGACGCCGGAGATGAGGGCAGTGGCGACGCAGGGCTTCGAGCGGGACGTCCTGCCGGCGATCGTGGACGGGCGCATCGAGCCGGTGATCGACCGTGTGTTCCCGTTCGATGAACTGCCGGCAGCAAAGGCTTACGTGGACGCCGGCGGGCAGATCGGAAAGGTCGTGGTGAAGATGTGAAAAACTGAATTAACCGCAGAGACGCAGAGAGAATCGGTACGAAACAAGATCAAAAACGAATTGAACCGCCAAGCACGCCAAGAGATTCAAATCAACAATCGAACCGCCAAGCTTGCCCCGGACTCGACTCGGGGACGCCAAGGTCGCCAAGAAATAAAAATTAATACAGATTAACGTCTGCGATGACGCGCGCCGGGAAAGCGCGACGCGCTTTCTAGCGTCGTTGTCGATCGCACGGTTAGGCGTTCCTCTCTTTGAAGAAACCGGCGCGCCAAAGCATTAACCAGAAAGGCACGGTCGCCAGCATGAATGACGCCACCCAGAACACTTCAAATTCAGTGCTTTCACTCAAGCCAGCATCGTGTCGAATAAATGAGGCGAGGCCAACTGAAAATACCGCCGCTGTTCCACCGACTACGATTGTAACTAGCATTCCAATCCAGCGTAGGAGGACTTGATGATGAGTCCGCTCGGCATTGACCCAACCTACGAACCATCCGACTAGTCCAAGTACTACGGCGAAAACAAAAAATAGAAAAACGGTCGAAAGCCAGGGAGAACTGAGTTGGGACAACCCAGTTACTTGGTAAATTGTGAGCATGGCCTCGCGCATGAACGCCTAACTACAATTGGTTGACAAATATTAGATGACAGATATTAGTTGACACCGTATGTT
>CAZOQY010000402.1:0-2643 GCA_964581835.1 uncultured Streptomycetaceae bacterium
TCTGTGAACTCTGTGTTCTCTGTGGCTAAACGGGGTTTTTGAGATAGGTTCTAGTAAGCCGTCAGACCGCCGTCGAGCACCAGCGTCTGCCCGGTGATGTACGCCGCTTCCGGGCTGGCCAGGTAGCGCACCGCCGCCGCCACTTCGCCGGGACTGCCGAAACGGCGGAACGGTATGCGGTCGGTCATCGCTTTCTTCGCGTCGGGATTGGCGGCGAAAAACTCGGCGCGCGACGGCGTGTCGATGGTGCCGGGCGCGACCGCGTTGACGCGGATGCCGTGCTCCGCCCATTCGATCGCCAGCATGCGCGTCATCTGCACGATCCCGGCCTTGGCTACACCGTACGCCAGGCGCCCGGCGTAGCCGACGAGGCCGTGCGTCGAGGCCAGGCTGATGATCGCGCCGGGGCGCTTGCGCGCCACGAGTTGCCGCCCCATCTGCTGGCTCATGAAGAACACGCCCTTCAGGTTGACGGCCATCAGCTCGTCCCACTCCTCGCGCGTCATCTCGAGCGCGGTGGCGCGCAGCGTCACGGCGGCGTTGTTGATCAGCACGTCCACGCCGCCCAGCGCGCCGGCGGCTTCCGCCATCGCGCGTTCCATGCTGTCCTGCCGGCGGACATCGAGTTCCACCGGCACGGCGCGCGCCCCCGCCGCCGAGAGTCGACCGAGCGTGTCCGACAGGCGTTCCACGCGCCGCGAGGTCACGGCCACGTCGCAACCGTCCCGCGCCAGCGCCACCGCGATCTCCGCGCCCAACCCCTGGCTCGCGCCGGTTACGAGCACCGTGCGTCTTGCCGTCACCGCTTCACTCCGCCGTGGCGCCGACGCTTTTGACGATCTTCTGCCAGAACGCGGTCTGCTCCCTGAGAAAAACCGCGAACTCTTCCGGCGACTTGCTGGTGATGATTTCCGCGCCGCCGGCGGCCATGCGCTTGCCCACTTCCGCGTCCGCCATGGTGTCCGCCATCACCTGGTAGAGCCGGCCGACGACGGGCTTCGGCGTGCCTTTCGGCACGAACATCGCCTGCCACGAGCCGAGCGTCAGCTCGGGAAAGCCCGACTCCGCCATGGTCGGCACCTGCGGCAGCGCCGGGCTGCGCCTGGGCGCCATCACGGCCAGCACCCGGGCCCTGCCGGTCTTCACGTGCGGGATGAAGGAGGCGACGGTGACCATGGTCGCGGCGACCTCGCCGCCCAGCACCGCCGCGGTCGCCGCGCCGGCGCCGCCCTTGTACGGGATATGCACGAGCTTGATGTCGGCCTTGCTCATGAAAAACTCGAAGGCTAGGCGCTGCGCGCTGCCCGAGCCCGAGGAACCGTAGTTCAACTGGCCGGGACGCGTTTTGGCGTATTCGATGAACTCCTTCACCGTCGCCGCCGGCACCGAGGGATGCGTCGCGAAGGCGCCCGGCACGTCCACCAGCAGCGTCAGGCCGATGAGATCGCGCGCCGGCAGGATCGGGAACCTGGGAAAGATGCTCGGGTTGATCGCGGTGCTGCCGACGTTGCCGAGAAAAATCGTGTATCCGTCGGGCGCCGAGCGCGCGGCGATCTCGACCCCGACGTTGCCGGACGCGCCGGCGCGGTTGTCCACCACCACGGTCTGGCCGAGCAGCTCGGTCATCTTCGGCTGGATGACGCGGGCCACGAAATCCGACGATCCGCCCGGGACGAACGGCACGATCATGCGCACCGGGCGGCCGGGATAAGTCTGCGCGCCCGCACTGGCGGCGAGCAGGCAGGCAAGCACGCCCAGAATGCGCCGCGACCCGATTCTTCTCATGGCTCCTCTCCCGTGGATCCAACGACGACCGGAACCGGGATTATCCAGCATTTGACGCGCTCCACCAGACGCAGGGTTCATATCGTGGCCTGCGCTGCCGCCATGAGCGATACCGTAGAATGAATGCATGACGCCGAAGCGCGACGCGGACCAGGCGCTGTGGATCACCTGGTACGACCTGCCTGAGAGCGGGCGCGACGAATATCTCGCCTGGCTGCACGGCGCCTACATGCCGAAGATCCTGCAGCGGCCCGGCGTGCTGTGGGCGGCGCATTTCGCCTCCGAGGCCAAACCCGTGCGCACGGAAAAGAAGAAACCGCGCCGGCACCCGCCCGCGGGCACGGTGCCCGGCGGCCATCGCTACCTGCTGCTGTTCGGCGCCGGCGACATCGGCGCGTTTGCCGACCCGACGCCGCGGCAACTGCACGCCGCCCTGCCGGACGGCGACCGGAAGATGCTCGGCCTCCGAGCCGGCGAGACCATGAACCTGATGATCGAGCAGGCCCGCATCGCCGGCCCCGACATCGGCCGGCGCGTTCCCGGCGAAGCGCTCTCCCCCTGCATCCAGATCGGCAGCTTCGTGCACGACGACGACGAGGAACTGCTCGCCTGGTACGCGCAATGGCGGCTGCCTTCCATGACGCAGCAGCCCGGCTGCGTCGCGGTGCGCAAGCTGGTCTCGGTCGCGGGCTGGGCCAAGCACGCGATCCTGCACGAATTCACGTCGGTGGAGGCGCGCAACGCGAACTTCGTGAACTTCGAGGAGAAACACCACCCCGACAAGGCGGCGTGGTCGGAGAAGGTCACGGGCCAGGTCGTTCACTACCCCGGCTCGCCCAACGTCGCGCGCCGCATCGC
>CAZOQY010000403.1:0-2643 GCA_964581835.1 uncultured Streptomycetaceae bacterium
CGCTTGTGCAGCCAGTAGTACTGCTCCGGCATCTCGAGCACCCGCTCCTCGATGAACGCGTTCATGCGCCGCGTATCCGCCGCCACGTCGTCGGTCGGATAATCGCTCCACGCGGGATAGAAGGTGAGCACGTAGCCCGCGGCGCCCGGCAACTGGCGCGTGACCGCCGGCACGATGACGGCGCCGGCAAGGCGGGCGAGACGCGAGAGGCCGGTGATGGTCGCCGCCGGCACCCCGAAAAACGGCACGAAGATGGAATCGCGCTCCCCCAGGTCCATGTCGGGCAGGTAGTAGAACGGCAGCCGCTCGCGCATGGCCCTGACGATCGAGCGGATGCCGTCCTGGCGCGAGAACAGCACCGGCTTCACGAAGCGGGTGCGTCCGTGAAGCAGGACGCGATCGAACACCGGATCCTTCTGGTGACTGTAGACCGAGATGCCGCGCCATTCGGTGATGATGCGCGAGCCGCCCATGTCCAGCCCGACGAAGTGCGGCGCGAGCCAGATCACCGGGCGGTCCGCGACCGCCTGCCAGTGCTCAAGGCCCTCGACGCGCACCAGGTTCTGGATTTGTTCCTTCGACCCCCACCACAGGATGCCGTGCTCGAGCAGGCCGCGGGCGAAGGCCTGAAAGTGGGCCCGCGCGATGCGCCGGCGCTCGGTTTCACTCTTGTCCGGGAAGCAAAGCGCGAGGTTAGTGAGCACTACCTTACGTCGCTCCCGCGCCACGCCATAGAGCAGCAGCCCCACCCCGCGCCCGAGGGAGGCGAGCGCCGCCAGCGGCAGGAAGTGCAACAGCCAGACGAGGCCGAGCGCGGCGCGGGTCAGCATGACCGTGAGGCGTGAGGCGGGAGGCGGGAGGCGATACGGTCGCGACCTTTGACCGGCAATCGGAGATTGGGCGGCAACGCAGGCGCTGCAGCTGGAATTGCCCTACTGGCGTAATTGCACCTCACTCCTCTCGCCTCCCTCCTCCGCTATAAGGTTCCGGCGCTCCGGCCGGAACCTTATAGCGGTTGTAGCTCCATAGGTACTGCTCTGGCCGGCGCCGCACCTGCGCTTCGACGGCGCGGTTCAGCGCGGCTTCGTCGAAACCCTGCGCCGGCAACTCCTCGAAGTGCAGGCGATAACCGCGCCCTGCGGGCAGGCGCTCGGCGAACGCCATGATCAGCGCCGCACCGCTTGTCTGTTGCAGCCGCTTCACCAGCGTCATCGTGTACGCGGGCCGGCCGAAAAAATCGGCCCACGCGCCCTCGCCCGTGCCCGGCGCCTGGTCCGGCAGCAAACCGACCGCCTCGCCGCGGGCCAGCGCCTTGTAGAGCATGCGCACGCCCCTCATGTTCGCCGGCGCCACCTTCGCCTGCCAGCGGCTCCTGCCTGCGATCATCAGCGGCTCTATCCAGGCGAGTTTCGGCGGGCGGTAGAGCACGACGAGCGGCATGCGCTGCGCGGTGTAGAGCGCGGAGATCTCGAAACAGCCCAGGTGCGGCGTGAGAAAGAGGATGCCGTTGCCGCGCGCCCGCGCTGCCTCGACGATATCCCAGTGCCGGCATTCGACGACCAGCTGCGCAACATTTTCGTCTTTTCCGAACCAGACCGCGACCAGCTCGGTCACGCCCTTGCCGGCCTCGGCGACCGTCGCGCGCAGCATCGCGCCGCGCTGCCCGTCGTCGCCGCCGCACACGCCGCTGGCGTACAGGTTCTCCCTGAGCCGCGCTGCATAGGACGGCGACAACCAATAGACCAGCCAGCCCAGCGCCGCGCCCCCGCGATGCAGCCAGGAGAGCGGCAGGCGCGCGAGCAGGCGGAACACGGCGACCAGCATGAATTTTCTTTGTAAATCGAGGCTTATCTGCTATTCTATGCGCCTTTTTCCGTTTGAAGAAACAAAAAGATGAGCGACTTCCTGTTTACTTCCGAGTCCGTATCCGAAGGCCATCCGGACAAGATTGCAGACGCGATTTCCGACGCCGTGCTCGACGCCGTTCTCGCCCAGGACAAGTCCGGCCGCGTCGCCGCGGAAACGCTGACGCACACCGGCCTGGTCGTGATGGCCGGGCAGATCACGACCAGCGCGCGCGTGGATTACGCGCAGGTCGCGCGCAACGTGGTGAAGCGCATCGGCTACGACGACTCCTCCATCGGCTTCGATTACAAGAGCTGCGGCGTGCTGGTGTGCTACGACCAGCAGTCGCCCGACATCGCGCAAGGCGTGGACGAGGGCAAGGGACTCGACCTCGACCAGGGCGCCGGCGACCAGGGCCTGATGTTCGGCTACGCCTGCGACGAGACGCCGCAGCTGATGCCGATGCCGATCTATTACGCGCACCGCCTGATGGAGCGCCACGCGGAACTCCGCCGCGACGGGCGGCTGCCGTGGGCGCGCCCGGACGCGAAATCGCAGGTCTCGGTGCGCTACGTCGACGGCAAGCCGCACCACATCGACACGGTCGTGATCTCGACGCAGCACAGCGAGGACATCTCGCACGAGCCGCTGAAGGATTCGGTGATCGAGCAGATCGTGAAGCCGGTATTGCCGAAGAACATGGTCACGAAGGACACGAAATACCTGATCAACCCCACCGGCCACTTCGTCATCGGCGGGCCGCAGGGCGACACCGGGCTGACCGGCCGCAAGATCATC
>CAZOQY010000404.1:0-2642 GCA_964581835.1 uncultured Streptomycetaceae bacterium
TGAAGACGCCGACGCTGGTGGTGTGCGGCACGGACGACCCGAGCGCGGCGCCGGGCGAAAGCCGCCACATCGCGAGCCTGTTCCCCAACGGCGCCTACGACGACTTCAAGGGGGCAAAGCACCTGCCCAACGTCGAGCAGGCCGAGGCGTTCAACCGCGTGCTGCTCCGGTGGCTTGAGGCGCACCGCTAGGCGGTGCCCGGAGGACGGCCATGGCAACGACGAAATGCAGGATAGCAATCGTCGGCGGCGGGCTCGCCGGGACGGCGGCCGCGAACGCGCTGAAGGCCGCCGGGATCGAGGCTGAGCTGTTCGAGGCCGCCACGGCTCTCGGCGAGATCGGCGCCTCGGTCAACTGCAGCCCGCAGGCCGTCAAGGCCCTGTGGGGTGTCGGCGCCCGGGACCGGCTCGATGCGATCGGACACCGCTCCCCCGGCACGTACACGCGCAATATGCAGACGGGCGAATTCCTCGAGTTCAGCGACCGCCTCAAGGCCGCCGAGAAGTGGGGCGCGCCCTACTACTCGTTCCATCGCGCCGACCTGCTGGACGCCCTGGCTGCCGGCCTGGACGGCTCGCGCATCCACCTCGGGCACCGTCTCGCCCGGATCGAGGAGCGCGGCGACGGTGTCGGGCTCGTCTTCGAGAACGGCAACCGCGTCGACGCGCAATACGTCATCGGCGCAGACGGCGTGAAATCGGTCCTGCGCCAGGCGCTGTATGGAGACGACAACCCGACGTACGCCGGCCAGATGGTGTGGCGCGCGCTGCTGAAGGGCAGCGACGTGCCCGAAGAAGCGCTCGAACCGATGGGTCACACCGAATGGGTCGGGCCGGGCAGCCATTTCAGGGCGTATTTCATCCGCCAGAAGTCCCTGGTGAACATCGTCACCCAGCAGGACACCGGCGACTGGGTCGCGGAAAGCTGGTCCGCTCACGGTGATCCCGAAGAAATGCGCGCGAGCTTCCCGAACCCGGAGCCGCGCCTGAAGAAGCTGCTCGGCGTGGTAACCGAATGCTCGAAGTGGGGCCTGTTCACGCGACCGATCACCGACAACTGGGGCCGCGGCCGCATTCAGCTCATCGGCGACGCGGCACACGCCATGGTACCGAACGCGGGGCAAGGCGCCTGCCAGGCGTTCGAGGACGCTTACATCCTCGGGCGCTGGCTGGGAGCGTGCCCGGATCCGGTCGAGGCGTTCGCGAACTTCCGCCGCATCCGCATCCCCCGGGTGCACGGCGTGCAGCGCCTGTCGCTGTCCAACATGAAATTCAAGCACATGAAAGATGCCAAGGCGCAGAAGGAGTCGATTGCCTCGGGCAAGGCCAGCGTGCACGGCAAGACCGACTGGCTGTGGGGCTACGAGCCGGCCACCGAGTGGGACAAGACCCCGGTCGTGCCCGCCCCCTACGCAGACCCCGCCTGAGACATTCCAAAGGGAGGAGCCCGACGTGACAAAAACGGTGACAGGAACACAACGACTCGCCGCAATCGCCTGCATCGTGGCGAGCGCGTTATCGCCGGGCATGCCGGCAGCCGCCGACTGGTCTCCGAGCCGGCCGCTTCGCATCATCACCACGGACGTGGGGAACAACAACGACCTCCTGTCCCGGCTGCTCGCCGATTCGCTCACGCCGGTCCTGGGCCAGCAGGTGGTCGTGGAGAACCGCGGCGGCGCGGGCGGCGGGCTCGCGGTGGAGAGACTCAAGGGAGCGGCACCCGACGGGCACACGATCATGGTCCACGGCACCTCGATCTGGCTGCTGCCCCTGCTGCGCAAGGACGTGTCCTGGGACCCGTTCAGCGACTTCGCTCCCGTCTCCATGATTGCGCGCGGCGCCGCGGTCCTGGTCGTGCCCGTATCGCTGCCGCCCCGATCGGTGGCCGAGCTGATCGAATACGCCAAGGCGCGCCCGGGCCAGCTCAACTACGTGTCGGTGGACGACGGCGCGCCGTCGCATCTCGCGGCAGAACTGTTCGTGACCCGGGCCGGCATCAAGGTCGTGCGCGTTGCCTATCGGGGAGGCGCAGCCGCCTTCAACGGGCTCATGTCAGGCGAGGGACACATGATGGTCAACGCCATCGCGCCCTCGATGGTTCACGTGAAGGCCGGGCGCCTGCGGGCGCTGGGGGTGACGGCCCCGTCGAAGCTGCTGCCCGACATGCCGGTCATCGGGACGCTGCTGCCCGGCTACGAATGGATCACGCACCAGGTCGTGCTGGCGCCGGCCAAGACACTCCCCGCCATCGTCAAACGCCTGAATGCCGAGGTCGTGCACGCCCTCGACCGGCCCGAACTCAAGGACCGGAGCGTGGCGTTCGGCACCGAGATCGGCGGCAGCAGCCCCGCCCAGGTCACGGCCATGATGAAGTCGGAGACGGCCAGGATGCGTCCGATCATCCAGGGCGCCGGCGTGCGCCTGAACTAGCCCATCACAGGACATTACAGAGGAGAACGCAACGTGAAGCACACCCTTGCCGCCCTATGGACGACAGTATCCCTTGCCCTGATTACGCCAGCCGCGTGGAGTCAGGCGCCCGCGCCCCAGGTGACGAAGCCGCCGGTCGAGAACGCGCAGCGCGTGCTGTTCGTCGGCAGCAGCATCATGTACTACGCCGGCGCGCTGCAGACGCACACGCAC
>CAZOQY010000405.1:0-2627 GCA_964581835.1 uncultured Streptomycetaceae bacterium
AAGGGGCGGCTGCAGAAAAAGGCGGGACTGAACGGCGCCACGCTGATCGACGACACCTACAACGCCAACCCCGACTCGGTGCGCGCCGCGATCGCCGTGCTGGCGCAGGCGCCCGGGGAAAAGCTGCTGGTGCTGGGCGACATGGGCGAGCTGGGACCCGGCGCGCCCGAGTTGCACGCCGAGGTCGGCCGCTACGCGCGGGAACAGGGCCTCGGGCGGATGCTCGCGTTGGGCGATGCGTCGGCTCACGCGGCGCGCGCGTTCGGCAGCGGCGCGCGCCACTTCGAGCGCATCGAGGACCTGCTCGCGGAAGCCGGCAACGCGCTCGCGCCCGGCGTCACGGCGCTCGTCAAGGGCTCGCGCTTCATGCAGATGGAGCGCGTCGTCGCGGCGCTTGCCGGCGAGACGGCGGGGGCGCACTGATGCTGCTGGAACTGGCCCAATGGATCGCGAAAGACGTCCGCGCGTTCAACGTGTTCGGCTACATCACGCTGCGCGCGGTGCTGGCGTGCCTGACCGCGCTGGTCATCTCCTTCATCATCGGGCCGGCGATGATCCGCAAGCTGACCGCGTACAAGGTCGGCCAGTCGGTACGCGACGACGGCCCGCAGACGCACCTCGCCAAGGCCGGCACGCCGACCATGGGCGGCGCGCTGATCCTGGCCTCGATCACCGTCACCACGCTGCTGTGGGCCGACCTGGAAAATCGCCTGGTGTGGATCGTGCTGTGGGTGATGATCGGCTTCGGCGCGATCGGCTGGGTGGACGATTACCGCAAGGTGGTGGCGCGCAACCCCAAGGGACTGTCGGCGCGGTCGAAATTCTTCTGGCAATCGGTGATCGGCGGCGCCGCGGCCTGCTACCTCGCTTTCTACACCAACCTCCCGGCGCAGACGCAGTTCATCGTGCCGTTCTTCAAGGAGATCGCCTATCCCCTCGGCGCCATCGGCTTCATCGTCATGACCTATTTCGTGATCGTCGGCACCAGCAACGCGGTGAACCTGACCGACGGGCTCGACGGGCTCGCGATCATGCCCACTGTGATGATCGGCAGCGCGCTCGGCATCTTCGCCTACGTCGCCGGCAACGCGGTGTTCTCGAAGTACCTCGGCTTTCCCTACATTCCCGGCGCCGGCGAGCTGACGGTGATCTGCGGCGCCATCGCCGGCGCCGGGCTCTCCTTTCTCTGGTTCAACGCCTACCAGGCCGAGGTGTTCATGGGCGACGTCGGCGCGCTCGCGCTCGGCGCCGCGCTCGGCACCATCGCCGTGATCGTGCGCCAGGAAATCGTGCTGTTCATCATGGGCGGGGTGTTCGTGGTGGAGACGCTGTCGGTGATGCTGCAGGTCGCTTCCTTCAAGCTGACCGGCAAGCGCATTTTCCGAATGGCGCCGCTGCACCACCATTTCGAATTGAAGGGCTGGAAAGAAAACCAGGTCGTCGTTCGCTTCTGGATCATCACGATGATGCTGGTGCTGGTGGGATTGTCGACGCTGAAATTGCGCTGATGACAGGTGGACTGGAACGGACGAAAGGTGGTCGTGCTCGGACTCGGTGACACGGGGCTGTCGATGGCGCGCTGGCTCGCGCGCCGCGACGCGGCGGTGCGGGTCGCGGACAGCCGCGCGGCGCCGCCGCATGCCGCGCGGCTTGCGCGCGAGCTGCCGCAGGCGAGGCTCGCGACCGGGGCGTTCTCGGAGCGCACGCTCGCGGGCGCCGACCTGATCGCGATCAGCCCCGGCATCGATCGACGCGAGGCGCCGATCGCGGCCGCCATCCGGCGCGGCGTCCCCGTCGTCGGCGACGTCGAGCTTTTCGCTCAGGCATTGCCGTCACTCGTCACTCGTCACTCGTCACTCGCACAGCCGAAGGTGATTGCGATCACCGGCTCCAACGGCAAGAGCACCGTGACGGCGATGGCGGGCGAGATGTGCCGCGCGGCGGGCCGCGCGACGATGGTGGCGGGCAATATCGGTTTGCCGGTGCTCGATGCGCTGACTGCGATCGAGGAAGGCGCGCCCGCGCCGGAGGTGTTCGTGCTGGAGCTCTCCAGCTTCCAGCTCGAGAGCACGGCGAGCCTCGCGCCCGACGCGGCGACGGTCCTCAACGTCACCGAGGACCACCTCGATCGCTACGACGGCATGGCCGATTACGCGGCCGCGAAGGCCCGCGTGTTCGCGGGCGGCGGCGCGCAGGTGCTGAACCGCGACGATCGCCTGAGTCTCGGCATGGCGCGTTCCGGGCGCGCGCCGTTGACGTTCGGATTGTCCGCGCCGCGCGGGGATGACGAGTGGGGGATCGCGGCCGACGACGGCAAGACCGTCCTCGCCCGCGGCGCGCGCCGGCTGATGGCGGTGGACGAGTTGCCGCTCGCCGGCCTGCACAATGCCGCCAACGCGCTCGCGGCCCACGCGCTGGCGCAGGCAATCGGGCTGCCCGACGCGCCGCTTCTCGAGGCGCTGCGTCGTTTCAAGGGGCTGCCCCACCGCATGCGCCGGCTGGCCGAGATCGCGGGCGTTGCCTGGTACGACGATTCCAAGGGCACCAATGTCGGCGCGACCGTTGCCGCGCTCTCCGGCATGACGCGGCCGGCGGTGCTGATCGCCGGCGGCGACGGCAAGGGCCAG
>CAZOQY010000406.1:0-2615 GCA_964581835.1 uncultured Streptomycetaceae bacterium
GCCACCTTCTGGCCGCTGACCGCGCCGGCACCCTGGCGCGCTTCTCCGGCGTGCAGGCGAGGGGGGATGCGCGCGCGCGCCGCGTGGCCGGCGTGCTGCGGCGGTTCAACGAGAACGGCACGCCGATCGCCACGTTGATGGCGGGCCTTGCCATCCTGGCGGGCGCCGACCTGAGACGCGAGCTGCGCGGGATCGGGCAGCCGGCGCTGGTGCTGCACGGCGCGCGCGACCGGGTCGTTCCGGCGGCGGCGGGGCGGCGGCTGGCCGCGGCGCTGCCGCGAGCGCGCTTCGCGCTGATGCGCGCCTGCGCGCATGCGCCGTTCCTGTCGCAACCTGCCCGGGTGGCGCGGCTGTTGCGGGAATTCTTCGATGAGTGACGCGCCAGCGGTCGACAAGCGGCTGGTGCGGCGCTCGTTCGAGCGCGCCGCGACGACCTACGACGCGGCGGCGGTGCTGCAGGACGAGGTTTGCCGGCGCATGCTCGCGCGGCTCGACTACGTCCGGCTCGCGCCGGCGACCATCCTCGATGCGGGCAGCGGCACCGGCAACGCCGTGCCGGGCCTGCTCGAGCGTTATCCCCGCGCACGCCTGGTTGCTCTCGACCTCGCGTTCAGCATGGCGCTGCGCGCGCGTGCGCGGCGCTCCTGGTGGCGCGGCCTTCTCGGTGGCGCGCGATTGACATCCGTGTGCGGGGATATCGAGCGGTTGCCGCTTGCCGCGGCCAGCGCCGATCTCGTCTGGTCCAACCTCGCACTGCAGTGGATCGGCGAGCCGCGGCGCGCGTTCGCGGAGATGCATCGCGTGCTCGCGCCGGGGGGCTTGCTGCTTTTCAGCAGTTTCGGGCCGGACACGCTGAAGGAACTGCGCGCGGCGTTCCAGGGCATCGACGACCGCAGCCACGTCCTTTCCTTCATCGACATGCACGACACGGGCGACCGGCTTCTGGAGTGCGGCTTCGCCGACCCGGTGATGGACATGGAGACGGTGACGCTGACCTACGACGACGTGCGCGGCCTCATGCGCGACCTGAAGGCGATCGGCGCGCACAACGTGACGCCCGGCCGTCCCGCCGGGCTATTCGGCAAGGAGCGCCTCGCCCGCGTGTCGCGCAACTACGAGGCGTGCCGCCGCGACGGCAGGCTGCCCGCCACCTTCGAGATCGTCTACGGTCACGCCTGGAAGCCCGCGCCGCGAACCAGCCCGACCGGCCACCCGGTCATCGACATCAAGCCGCGAAGCGGAGCGTAGCGTGGCTCGTCACCCGTCACTCGTCACTCGTCACGGCTTCTTCGTGACCGGCACAGACACCGGCGTCGGCAAGACGCTCGTCGCCTGCGCCCTGCTGAAGCTGTTTGCCGCGCGCGGGCTGAAGGCGGTCGGCATGAAACCGGTCGCAGCCGGTGCCGAGCCCGTGGGGGCGGGGTTGCTCAACGAGGACGTGGCGCAGCTCGTGGCTGCGGGCAACGTCGTGGCACCACGCGAGCACGTCAATCCCTATTGCTTCGGGCCGCCGATCGCGCCCCACATCGCAGCCGCGCAGGCGGGCGTGGCCATCGGGATCGACCGCATCGAGACGAGCTTCCGCGCGCTCGCCGGGCTCGCCGACATCGTGGTCGTGGAGGGGGCGGGCGGATTTCGCGTGCCGCTCGCCGATGGTACGGACACGGCGGGCGCCGATACCGCCCAACTGGCGCAACGGCTGGCTTTGCCGGTCGTGCTGGTGGTGGGCATGCGGCTGGGTTGCCTCAATCACGCGCTGCTGACCGTCGAGGCGGTCGCGGCGCGCGGGCTCGATCTCGCGGGTTGGGTCGCGAACCACGTCGATCCGCGGATGGCCGCGGCGGACGAAAACGTCCGGGCGCTGGAGTCGCTGATTGCCGCGCCATTGCTCGCCCGCGTCGCGTACCTCGAGAACCCCGACCCCGCGGTCATCTCGGCGCAATTCCGCGGCGTCACCTCCGGCCGCGCGCGGACGTTGTAACCCGTTGCGTACGCAGAGGTTTTAGGGGGTGTTTCGGTTGCCTGCCACGGGGCCATGTGATAAAGTCCACCCGCCCGACGCGGATGTGTCAGCGCTGGTAAATGATGACCGCAAGCATGGACTACAGCGAACTGACGCCCGCGACCGGATTTTCACCGATCGCCAGGCTCAACAACTCGCTCGGTTCCACCGGCAGGATTCTCGTGTTCGGTTTCTCGCTGTCCCGGCCGGCATCGCGTGCGCCCTTGCGGCCACCGGTGCGGAGCCGCACGCACGGATATAACAACGCATCAGGCCCACAGGTGAGGGAAGCATGATCAGCAAGGGTTTACGGTCGCTTGCGGCCGCGTTCGCAGGGCTGGCCGCGGAGTCGGCGCTGGCCAATCGCTACAACCTGCAGGAACCGCAATCCATCATCGCGCACCAGATCTACGATCTGCACACGCTGATCATGTGGATCATCGTCGCGATCTTCGTGGTGGTGTTCGGTTTCATGACCTACTCCATCGTCATGCACCGCAAGTCGGTCGGCCACAAGGCGGAGCAGTTCCACGAGAACACCACGGTCGAGATCGTCTGGACCGTCATCCCGTTCATCATCCTCATCGGCATGGCCTGGCCGGCGACCAAGACC
>CAZOQY010000407.1:0-2613 GCA_964581835.1 uncultured Streptomycetaceae bacterium
GGTTGTCGACGAAGAACTGCTGGCCGAGCGCCTCGGCGAGCTTGCCGCCCAGCAGGCGCGCGATGATGTCGGTGGACGCGGCGGGCGCGAACGGCACCACCAGCCGCACCGGCTTGCTGGGGTAGCTCGCGGCGGCGTCCTGCGCCCGGGCGGCCGACGCGGCGACGAGCAGGCAGGCGAAGACGGCTGCAAAGCCGGCATTGATGCGGGGGGTGATGCGCATGGTGTTATCCTCCGGACCGAATGGTATCAGTGAAATTTTTTCGCAGTCACATACTGGACTTGTTTCGACACCGATGAGCACCGACAAACCGCGCGCCGAATGGCGCTCCTCGCCGCCGTTCTACCACCACCTCGGGCTGCAGCTCGAGTTTCTCGATAACGGCAAGTCGGCCATCCGCCTGCCGTTCCGCCCGGAGTACGGCAACACCCGCGGCGAGATGCACGGCGGCGCGATCGCCGCGCTGGTGGACGCCGCCATGTCGCAGGCGGTGCGCTCGCTGATCGAGCTCGGCTCCAAGGTCGCGACCATCACCATGGTGATCAACTACCTCGCGCCTTCGTACGGCGACCTGGTCGGCCGCGGCGCCGTGGTGAAGAGCGGTCGCAGCATGATGTTCACCGAGGTCGAGGTGACCGACGAGCGCGGACAGGTGGTTTGCCGGGGCAGCGCCACCTATCGCGTCGCGTCGCCCAAGGCGGAAGAAGTGGCGAGCCGGAAGGCGCAGAAATGAAGGGCGGGGAGCGTTCCGCTCCCTATGCCGGGCTGACGCCCGACGTCGCGCTCGACGCGCTGGATTCGGTGGGGCTGCGGCCCGACGGGCGGCTGACGGGACTCAACAGCTACGAGAACCGTGTTTACCAGGTCGGCATGGAGGAAGGGCCGGCGCTGGTGGCCAAGTTCTACCGGCCGGCGCGCTGGAGCGACGCGCAGATCCGCGAGGAGCACGCGTTCGCGCTCGAGCTCGCCGAGCGCGAGATCCCGGTGGTCGCGCCGCTCGATGCCGCCGGCCGCACGTTGAACGAGTTCGCGGGCTACCGCTTCGCCGTGTACCCGCGGCGCGGCGGGCGCCAGCCCGAGCTCGACGATCCGAAGACGCTGGAGTGGATCGGGCGCTTCATCGGCCGCATCCACGCGGTCGGCGCGGTGAGCGCGTTCCGCGAGCGGCCGGCGCTCGACATCGGGAACTTCGGCGAGGAGCCGCGCGACTGGCTGTTGAAGAGCAGATTGATTCCCGCCGACGTGCTGGACGCGTGGAAGGCCGCGGCCGCGCTGGCGCTGGACGGCGTGCGCCGTTGCTACGAGCAGGCCGGGAAAGTGAAGACGATCCGGCTGCACGGCGACTGCCACTCCGGCAACATCCTGTGGACCGACGAAGGACCGCATTTCGTCGATCTCGACGACGCGCGCTCGGGACCGGCGGTGCAGGATCTGTGGATGCTGCTCTCGGGCGATCGCGGTTCGATGACGCGCCAGCTTTGTGACGTGCTCGCGGGCTACGAGGATTTCCGTGAATTCGACCCGGCCGAGCTGGCGCTGGTGGAGGCGCTGCGCACGCTGCGCCTGCTGCACTACTCGGCGTGGATCGCGAGGCGCTGGGACGATCCCGCATTCCCGGTCGCGTTTCCGTGGTTCGGCACCCAGCGCTACTGGCAGGACCGCATCCTCGAGCTGCGCGAGCAGATCGCGGCGATGGATGAGCCGCCACTGGCGGCTTGATGAAGCGTGACGCGGTGAGGCGTGACGCGGTAAATCGTGACACGATACGGCGTGACATGATGAGGCGCACCGGAACTCACGACGCATTATTCTGCCAGACCCAGTCAGCTTCGCATTTTCATGTCACGCTTCACCCTGTCACGCATATCATGTCACGCACTACCATGTCACGGTTGACCAGGAGGGAAAACCCATGAGGGCATCTCGTAGATACTTTTTCCATCCGATCGCTGCGCTCGCGTTGGCGGTGCTGCTGACCGGCTGCGCCGCGACGGGTTCAAATTTCTCGGACATCGTCGCCGCCCCGGATCGCAGCGAGGCCGACCGCAAGAACGATCAGCGCCGCAAGCCGGTCGAGCTGTACGGATTCACCGGCGCGCGCCCCGGCATGAAGGTGCTGGATATGGGCGCGGGCGGCGGCTACAGCACCGAGTTGCTTGCCCGCGCGGTGGTGCCGGGCGGCACGGTCTATTCGCAGACTCCGCCGGATCTCTTCCCCGGCGCGAGGAAGGCGTACGAGGCGCGCGCGCAGAGCCCGGCGATGAAGAACGCAGTCCGGCTCGAACGGCCGTTCGACGATCCGCTGCCGGCCGGCGTCGGCGGCTTCGATCTCATCACCTTTTTTTTCTTCTATCACGACACGGTCCATCTCGGCGTGGACCGCGCGCGGATGAACCGGGTGCTCTTCGACGCGCTGAAGCCGGGCGGCATCCTGGTCCTCGCCGATCATTCCGCGCGCCCTGGCGACGGCGCCAACGTCACCAAGTCCCTGCACCGGATCGAGGAAAGCGTGGTGCGGGGCGAGCTCGAGGCGGCGGGTTTCCAGTTCGTATCGGAGGGCCGGTTCCTGCGCAATCCCGCCGACGCGCGCGATACGCACGTGAACAAGAACA
>CAZOQY010000408.1:0-2575 GCA_964581835.1 uncultured Streptomycetaceae bacterium
CTTTCCGGCGCGGCATGGCGCGCGTGCCCTCCGGGCTGCCGGTCTACCGCCACCTGGGTATCTACGCCTACCGCGCGGGCTTCCTGCGCGACTTCACGCGCCTGAAACCGGTCGCGATCGAGCGCTTCGAGGCGCTCGAGCAGCTGCGTGCGCTGGCCCACGGCCACCGCATCCACTGCGCGGTCACGCGCTCGGCGCCCCACCCCGGCGTGGACACGCCGGCGGACCTCAGGCGTATACTCCGCGGCGGGGAGACCAGATGAAAATAATTCTGCTCGGCATGCCCGGCGCCGGCAAAGGCACGCAAGCGCGGTTCCTGATCGAGAAGTACCACATACCACAGGTGTCGACAGGCGACATGCTGCGCGCGGCGATCAAGAACGGCACCCCGCTCGGCGTGGAAGCGAAGAAGTTCATGGACCGCGGCGCGCTGGTGCCGGACGAACTCGTCATCGAGCTGGTCAAGCAGCGCGTGAAAGAGCCAGACTGCGCCGGGGGCTTCATCTCGGACGGCTTCCCGCGCACCATCCCCCAGGCCGAGGCGATGCGCGCCGCCGGCATCGACATCGATTACGTCGTCGAGATCTACGTCGACGACGCCGAAATCCTGAAGCGCATGAGCGGGCGGCGCGTGCACCCTCCTTCGGGACGCACCTACCACGTCGCCTTCAACCCGCCCAGGGTGGCAGGCAAGGATGACGTCACCGGCGAACCCCTGGTGCAGCGCCCGGACGACAAGGAAGAGACGGTGCGCGAGCGCATCAGTATCTATCACGCCCAGACCAAGCCGCTCATCGACTACTACTCGAAGTGGGCGGCGAGCGGCGACGCCCGCGCCCCGCGCTACGTCCGCGTGCCCGGCATCGGCACCGTCGACGAGTGCCGCGAGCGCCTGCTCGGTTCGCTGGTCGAAAAGAAACGCTGAAATCCGGCACCCCGGCCCTCCCCGGCGGCGGCCGCAAAAATCCATTAATTCAGTGTCCTGCCGGGGGTGTCCTGGGGTAAAATAGCGCCCGTTTTACCTCAGCCAGCCGTCATGACCAAGAAGAACGCCTTTTACGCCCAATCAGGGGGCGTCACCGCCACCATCAATACCACCGCCTGCGGCGTCATCGAGACCGCGCGCCGGCACAAGTCGAAGATCGGCAAGGTCTACGCCGGCCGCGACGGCATCATCGGGGCGCTCACCGAGGACCTGATCGACACCTCGAAAGAGCCGGCGGCGGCGATCCGCGCGCTGCGCCACACCCCGGGCGGCGCTTTCGGCTCCTGCCGCTACAAGCTGAAAGGCCTGGAAGAATCCCGCGCCCAGTACGAGCGCCTGATCGAAGTATTCAAGGCGCACGACATCGGCTACTTCTTCTACAACGGCGGCAACGATTCCGCCGACACCTCGTACAAGGTCTCGCAGATCGCGCAGAAGCTGGGCTACCCCCTCGTCTGCATCGGCGTGCCCAAGACCGTGGACAACGACCTCGCGATCACCGACACCTGCCCCGGCTTCGGCTCGGTCGCCAAGTACGTCGCCACCAGCATCCGCGAGGCGGGCTACGACGTCGCCTCGATGGCGCGCACTTCCACCCGCGTCTTCATCCTCGAGGTGATGGGCCGCCACGCCGGGTGGATTACCGCCGCATGCGGGCTCGCGCAGGACAGGGAAGGCGACGCGCCCCACATCCTGCTGTTCCCGGAAATCCCGTTCGACCAGGACAGGTTCCTGGCGAAGGTCGAAGACACCATACGCAGGCACGGCTATTGCACCATCGGCGTCTCCGAGGGCGTGCGCTGGCCGGACGGCAGGTTCCTCTCCGAGTCGGGCCTGCGCGATGCGTTCGGCCACGCGCAACTGGGCGGGGTGGCGCCGATGATCGCGCAGCTGGTGAAGGACAAGCTCAAGCAGAAATACCACTGGGCGGTGGCCGACTACCTGCAGCGCTCGGCCCGCCACATCGCGTCGAAGACCGACGTCCTGCAGTCCTACGCGGTGGGCAAGGCCGCCGTGGAGCTGGCCGTGAAGGGCCGCAGCGGCGTGATGCCGGTGATCGTGAGGAAATCGAGCAAGCCGTACCGCTGGACGGTCGGCGTCGCCGAACTGAAGGACGTGGCCAACGCGGAGAAGATGATGCCGCGCGACTACATCACCGAAGACGGCTTCCACATCACCGCCAGGTGCCGCCAGTACCTGGAGCCGCTGGTGCAGGGCGAGGATTACCCGCCCTACCGCAACGGCCTGCCCGCCTACGTCAAGCTGAAGAACGCATCGGTGCCGAAGAAGCTCGGCGCCTTCAGGATCTGATCAAAAAAGACGGTTATCTAAGGGAGTGGTTATGACAAATGGTCTATGGTTTGCTCTGGTCTGCTCGATCGTCGCGCTCGTCTACGGCGGCGTCTCGATCATGTGGATACTCGGTCAGCCGGCCGGCAACGCGCGCATGCAGGAGATCGCGTCGGCGATCCAAGCCGGGGCGAAGGCCTACCTCAACCGGCAGTACACGACGATCGGCATCGTCGGCGCCGTGCTGTTCGTGCTGATCTGGGTCGTGCTCGACGGCACCACCGCCGCCGCCTTCGCGGT
>CAZOQY010000409.1:0-2537 GCA_964581835.1 uncultured Streptomycetaceae bacterium
CGTCCCGTCTTCACGTACGGCAGCGGCAGCTGGATGATGTTGAACGCCACCGACACCTCGCCGACCAGCAGCCCGCTGTGCAGCGGTGCGGCACCCTTGTACGGCACGTGCACGAGGCTCAAGCCCGTCAGCAGCCGCATCTGCTCCAGCCCGAAGTGCTGGCCGCTGCCGTTGCTGGGCGAGCCGAAGGTGATCTGCCCCGGGCGCGCTTTCGCGAACGCGATCAACTCCTTCACCGACTTCACCGGCAGCGAGGGATGCACGCACAGCAGGTTGGGCTGTGCCGCGACCAGCGACACCGGCGCGAAATCCTTCATCGGGTCGTACGGCAGCTTCGGGTAGAGCGCGACGCTCAACGCCTGCGGCCCGATCCCGCCCAGGAGCAGCGTGTAGCCGTCGGGCGGCGACTTCGCGGCGATGTCCGAGGCGATGTTGCCGTTCGCGCCGGCGCGGTTCTCGACCACGACGCCCTGCCCCCACGCCTCGGTCAGCTTCTGGCCGATGTTGCGCGCCATGAAGTCGTAGCCGCCGCCCGCCGGGAACGGCACGATCATGCGGATCGGCTTGGACGGATACGCCTGCGCCACGGCGTTTGCTGCCCCCAATGCTGTAACGAGCGCCGCAACAAGAAATGCACTGACGAGGGTCGTTTTCATCGCTTTGTCCTCCATTACCCCAGGTGCTTGTGGAAAAAACCCACTGTCAGCGCGAGCGCCCGGTCCGCTTCCGGCTTGCTCCAGGTGCGGCCGCCGTGGCGGGCGAACGCATGGTCGGCGCCGGGATACTTGTGGATCGTCACCAGCGGGTTCGGCGACAGCCGGCGCTCGAGCAGCTCGTTCACTTCCGCCTGCACCCAGCGGTCCTTCATCGCCATGTGCAGCATGAATGGCCGGTGCAGGTTCGGGGCTTCCTTGATGCGGTGCTCGATGTAGGTGCCGTAATAGGCGACCGCGCAATCGATGTCGGTGCGGCAGCACATGAGATAGCACAGCTTGCCGCCCAGGCAGTAGCCGACCGCGCCCACCTTGCCGTTGCACTCGGGCTGCGCCGCGAGGTACTTCCAGGTGTCTTCCATGTCGCGTACGCCGAGGTCGTAATCGAAGTCGTAGTAGAGGTCGAACGCCTTCTTCACGTCCTCCGGATTCGAATCGTAGAGCTCGACGCCGGGCGCCTGGCGCCAGAAAAGATCGGGCACGAGGCAGACGAACCCGGCTTCCGCGAACTCGGCGGCGTGCCGCCGCATGGTGTCGTTGACGCCCCAGATTTCCATGATCGCGATGACCGCGCCGGCCGGCGCGCGGTCGGGGTAGGCCACGTGCGCGCCCATCACGCCGTCGCGCAGGGGCACCTGGATATTTTTTGTTCTCATAAAAAAACCAATTCAGCCACAGAGAGCACAGAGCTCACAGAGAAAACCGAAAATCCAACAAGCTCTACCCTCTGTGTTCTCTGTGACCTCTGTGACTAATAGCTGTTGACTCTAAACTAGTCCACCTTGAGACCGGCGGCCTTCACTACCGCCGTCCACTTGTCGAGTTCCTCGCGCAAATGCTTCGTCAGTTCCTCCGGCGTGCTGCCGATGCCGTCGATGCCCTGCGCCGCCAGGCGCGCTTTCATTTCTGGGGTGTTGAGCGCCTTGTGCAAGCTCGCCTGCAGCTTGCCCGTGACCGCTTTCGGCGTGCCCGCGGGCGCCACCAGGCCGTACCATCCCGAGGTGTCGTAGCGCAGGCCGCTCTCGGCCACGGTCGGCAGGTCGGGCAGCAGGGGCGAGCGTTGTGTGCTGCTGATGGCGAGCGCGCGCACCCTTCCCGCCTTCACGTGCGGCAGCGCCGAGGACACGCCGTTGAACATCATGTTCACTTCCCCGCTCATCAGGGCCGCAATGCCGGGGCCCGCGCCCTTGTAGGGCACGTGGGCGATCTTCACGCCGGCGGCGAGGTTGAGCAGTTCCCCGGCCATATGCAGCCCCGTGCCAAGGCCGCCCGAGGCATAGTGGAGTTTCCCGGGCTGCGATCTTGCCAGAGCAATCAGCTCTTTCAGGGACTTGGCGGGCGTCGCGTTATTCACGATCAACGCGTACGGCGATGCGGCCACCAGCGACACCGGCGCGAAGTCCTTCACCGGGTGATACGACAGCCTGGAATGCAGCGCCGACTCGATCGCCAGCGGCCCGGAATGCGCGAACATCAGGGTGTAACCGTCCGGCGTGGCCCGCACCACGATCTCGGCGCCGATGATGCCGCCGGCGCCGGCGCGGTTGTCGATCACGAACGCCTGCCCCAGCGCCTCCGACACGCCCGTGAATATCGTGCGGCCGATCACGTCGACCGGGCCGCCTGGCGAAGCCGGCAGCAGCAGGCGGATCGGCCGGTTGGGATAACCACCGGATGGCTGCGCCGCGGCCTGCTGGACCTGTGCGGCGCAAACCGCCGATAGAACCAGGATGGCGGAATATCTCATGACTCCTCCTTTATCGTTATTGTCGAAGCGCGGTTATTCTATACTGGCCGCACGGCTATGGTTGAATGGTGGTGGGC
>CAZOQY010000410.1:0-2537 GCA_964581835.1 uncultured Streptomycetaceae bacterium
ATCGGCATGCAGACGCAGCGCGACCAGGCGGGCGAGGCGCTCGAGGTCGCGCGCAAGACGCTGCGCGAGTTCGTCGCCGGCGGGCCGAGCGAGGCAGAACTGACGGCCGCGAAACAGAACATCATCGGCGGCTTTCCGCTGCGCATCGACAGCAACCGCAAGATCCACGATTACCTCGCGGTCATCGGCTTCTACCGCCTGCCGCTCGCCTACCTGGAGGAATTCGTGAAGAACGTGGAGCGGGTCAGCGTCGCCGACATTCGCGGCGCGTTCCAGCGCCGCGTGCACCCGGACCGCCAGGTCACGGTGGTGGTCGGCCCTGAGAAACCTTAGCCACAGAGAGCACAGAGAACACAGAGAAGACCGAATGGAAGGTTTTGTTTTTCTCTGTGATCTCGGTGTTCTCTGTGGCTGATTGGGTTTTGATGTGAGAGCCAACCGGGTCAGGATCGTCGGCGGCGCCTGGCGCAGCCGCCTGATCGAGTTTCCTTCGCGCCAGGACCTGCGGCCCACGCCGGACCGCGTGCGCGAGACCCTGTTCAACTGGCTGGGCCAGGACCTGACCGGCAAGACCTGCCTCGATCTCTTCGCGGGCAGCGGGGCGCTCGGTTTCGAGGCGGCGTCGCGCGGCGCGAAGCGCGTGGTCATGGTGGAGAGCGACGCGCAAACGTATCGCGCGCTCGCCGCGAGCCGCGAGGCGCTCGCCGCCGCCGCGGTGGCGCTGAACAGAGGGGATGCGCGGGAGTTTCTGCGCGCGGACGCGGGCGCCTATGACATCGTCTTTGCCGATCCGCCGTTCAAGGCCGGTTACTGGCCGGGCCTGGCGGAACGGCTGCCGCCGCGCCTCGCGCCGGGCGCATTGGTCTATCATGAGAGCGCGCAGCCTGCGGAGCCCCCGCCGGGATGGGAAATCGTCAGGCAGGGGCGGGCCGGACAGGTCGCATATCAATTGCTGAAATGGGCCCAACCATGAGTCACAAAGCGATCTACCCGGGGACGTTCGACCCGATCACGCTCGGCCACGATGACCTGATCCGGCGCGCCGCCCGCCTGTTCGACCATGTCGTGCTGGCGGTGGCCGACAGCCGCACCAAGCGGCCGATGTTCACGCTGGCCGAACGCATCGACATGGCGCGGGAAGCGCTTAGCGACGTCAAAAACGTCACGGTCAAGGGGTTCTCCGGCCTGTTGATGCAATTCGTGCGGGAAAACGACGCCAGGGTCGTGTTGCGCGGCGTGCGCGCCGTGTCGGATTTCGATTACGAATTCCAGCTCGCCGGCATGAACCGTAAAATGTATCCCGAGGTCGAAACCGTGTTCATGACGCCGGGCGAGGAATACATGTTCCTGTCGGCGACCCTGGTGCGCGAAATTTCCGTGATGGACGGCGACGTATCCAAGTTCGTGTCGCCGAGCGTTGCCGGGCGCCTGAAAGCCAAGATCAAGGAACTGGGAGGTAAGTAGCCTTGGCGTTGATGATCACCGATGAATGCATCAACTGCGACGTGTGCGAGCCGGAGTGCCCGAACGACGCGATCTCGCAGGGCGAGGAGATCTACGTCATCGACCCGAAGAAGTGCACCGAGTGCGTCGGGCATTTTTCCGAGCCGCAGTGCGTCAAGGTGTGCCCGGTCGATTGCATACCCAACGACCCGCGCCACGTGGAGACGAAGGAGCAACTGCACGCCAAGTTTCTCAGGCTCACCGCCGAGAAAGTGGGGGAGGCGGGAGGGGGGAGGCGGGAGGCGTAGCCATCCGGCGGGTTTCCTCCTCCCACCTCTCTCCTCTCGCCTCTCCCCGGCGTGTCAGCGCCTCTGACACGCCGGGCAGTAGAACGTCGATCGCTGCCCCTGCCGTATTTCCCGGATTTTCCCGCCGCAGCGCCGGCACGTTTGCCCGGCGCGGTCGTAGACGAGGAACTCGTTCTGGTAGTTGCCCGCGAGCCCGTCGCTCCTGACGTAATCGCGCAGCGAGCTGCCGCCGGCGCGTATCGCGATCTCGAGCGTCTCGCGGACCGCCGCCGCCAGCGCATCGCAGCGCGCGCGGGTGAGTTTCCCGGCGGCCGTGCCCGGGTGGATGGCGGCGCGGTGCAGCGCTTCGCTCGCGTAGATGTTCCCGACGCCGGCCACGACACGTCCATCCATGATCACTTGCTTGATGGCTGCATCGCGCTTGCGGGTCGCGCGATGCAGCCACTCGCCGCCAAAATCGCCCGAGAAGGGTTCGGGGCCGATGCGGGCAAGGAGCGCATGGGCGAGCGGGTCGCCCGCCTGCCACAGCACCAGGCCGAAGCGGCGCGGGTCGCGCAGCCGCACCACCGTGCCGTTCTCCAGCACCAGGTCGAAATGATCGTGGGTGGCCGGCGGCGCACCGTCCCGCACCACCCACAGCCGCCCGGACATGCCGAGGTGCAGGATCAGGTGGCCTGCGCCGCAATCCACCAGCAGGTACTTGCCGCGCCGGGTGAGGCCGCGGATGGTGGCGCCCGCGACGAATTGCGGCAACTTTCGCGGCACCGGCTGGCGCATGCGCCGGTC
>CAZOQY010000411.1:0-2119 GCA_964581835.1 uncultured Streptomycetaceae bacterium
ATGACCGCGAGCGCGGTCGCTCCCTTCTCGAGCCCGACCTTGCGGCCGACGAGGTCGTTGGCCTGGATGCCGGTGGTGCCTTCGTAGATGGTGATGATGCGCGCATCGCGCAGGTACTGCGCCGCGCCGGTTTCCTCGACGAACCCCATGCCGCCGTGGACCTGGATGCCGGTGGAAGCGACTTCCACGCCCTGCTCCGTGCACCAGCCCTTCACCACCGGCGTCAGCAAGTCGAGCAGGCCCTGGTTGCGCCGCTTCTCGGCGGGATCGGGATGGCGCTTCGCCTTGTCCAGCGTCGCGGCCGCGTAACAGGCAAGCGCGCGCATTGCCTCGGTCTGCGCGCGCATGCTCATCAGCATGCGGCGCACGTCGGGGTGATGGATGATGGTGACCCGGTCGCCGCCGCGCTGGCCGATCTCGCGCCCCTGCACCCGGGTCTTCGCGTAGTCGAGCGCGTGCTGGTAGGCCCGCTCCGCGATCGCCACGCCTTCCACGCCGACCGCGAGCCGCGCGTGGTTCATCATGGTGAACATGTACTCGAGCCCGCGGTTCTCCTCGCCGACCAGGTAGCCGAGCGCGCCCTTGCCGTCGCCGTACGCCAGCACGCAGGTCGGGCTCGCGTGGATGCCCATCTTGTGCTCGATCGAGACGCAGCGGACGTCGTTTCTTTCGCCCGGCGTGCCGTCGGCCTTCGGCAGGAACTTGGGCACGATGAAGAGCGAGATGCCCTTCACGCCTTCCGGCGCATCGGGCGTGCGCGCCAGCACCAGGTGCACGATGTTCTCCGTGAGGTCGTGCTCGCCCCAGGTGATGAAGATCTTGGTGCCCTTGATGCGGTAGTGGTCGCCCTCGGGCACCGCGCGAGTGCGCACCGCGGAGAGGTCCGAGCCCGCCTGCGGCTCGGTGAGGTTCATGGTGCCGGTCCACTCGCCCGACGTGAGCTTCGGCAGCCACGCCTGCCGCTGCGCCGGCGAGCCGTGGACCTTCAGCGCCTCGATCACGCCCGCGGTCAGCATCGGGGCGAGGCACAGCGCCATGTTGGCGCTCTTCCAGATTTCCTGGACGGGCGAAGCGATGAGATGCGGCAGCCCCTGGCCGCCGTGCTCGGGCTCGCCGCCGAGGCCGTTCCAGCCGGCCTCGATGAAAGCGCGGTAGGCATCCCGGAAGCCCTTCGGCGCAGTGACCTTGCCGTCGGCAAGCTTCGCGCCCTGCCTGTCGCCTTCGCGGTTGAGGGGATCGAGGACTTCCTGGGCGAACTTCGCGGCCTCGGCGAGCACCGCGTCCACCAGTTCGGCGTTGACTTCGCCGTGGCCCGGCAAGGCGGACACTTCCGACAGCCCCGCCAGCTCGCGGATCGCGAATTGCAGGTCCTTCAGGGGAGCGGTGTAGGTGGACATATCGCGCTCCTGCTATGACGGCGTGAACGGGTGAACGCGCGAACGAGCGAACGGGGCAAAAACGCCGCCCTCATTCTGAGGGCCCGGTGAGGGGCACTCGTTCACCCGCTCACCCGTTCACCCGTTCACGATGTTGAAGCTCACAGCTCCGCTGTGAGTTCCGGTACTGCCTTGAACAGGTCCTCGACCAGCCAGTAGTTCGCCACGGCGAAAATCGGCGCCTCGGCGTCCTTGTTGATGGCGATGATGACCTTGCTGTCCTTCATGCCCGCCAGGTGCTGGATCGCGCCCGAAATGCCGACCGCGATGTAGAGCTCGGGCGCGACGATCTTGCCGGTCTGCCCGACCTGGTAGTCGTTCGGCACGAAGCCGGAATCCACCGCCGCGCGCGAAGCGCCGACGGCGGCGCCGAGCTTGTCGGCCAGCGCCTCGAGGATCTTGAAGTTGTCCCCGCTGCCCATGCCGCGGCCGCCGGAGACGATGATCTTGGCCGCGGTCAGCTCGGGGCGCGCCGACCTGGTCAGCTCCTGGCCGTTGAACTTCGACAGCCCGGTGTCGGGGCCCGCCGCGAGCGTCTCGACCGGCGCGTTGCCGCCTTCGCCCGCCGCGTCGAAGCCGGTCGAGCGCACCGTAACCGCCTTGATCCTGTCCGAGGACTGCACCGTCGCCATCACGTTGCCGGCGTAGATCGGCCGCACGAAGGTGTCGGGCGACACCACCGC
>CAZOQY010000411.1:2129-2527 GCA_964581835.1 uncultured Streptomycetaceae bacterium
GAGATGTCGGAAACCTGCTGCACGTCGAGCAGCGCCGCCACGCGCGGCATCAGGTTCTTGCCGAAACCGGTCGCCGGCGCCACGACGTGCGTGAAACTCGCGGAGAGCGGCACGATCAGCGCCGCGAGGTTCTCGGCGCCGGAACCGGCGTAGTGGGGCGCGTCGCTGTGCAGCACCTTCTTCACCCCCGCCAGCTTCGCGGCGGCCTTCGCGGCATCCGCGCACTGGCTGCCCGCCACCAGCACGGTGATGTCGCCGCCCATCTTCGTCGCCGCGGTCACCGCGTTCGCGGTGCCCGGCTTGAGTTGTTTTCCGTCGTGCTCTGCTATGACTAGAACTGACATGGTTTATCCGATTTGTCTTACAGGTTTCGGTTACGGGCTCTCGTCGCCCGTCAC